>JAHFAE010000136.1 GCA_023250675.1 Oligoflexia bacterium
CTACAGTTTTTACCTCACCAATGTAAACTTCACCGGTACCGCCATCTAAAGTGATCACGTCGCCTTTTTTAAGAATATGACCCTTCACCCGCATTTCTTCTCGTTGGTGATCCACGTCGATCTCACCACAGCCAGCCACGCAACATTTGCCCATACCTCGAGCTACAACGGCCGCATGACTTGTCATGCCTCCACGAGTTGTGAGAATACCTTGGGCCACCACCATGCCGTGAATATCTTCTGGCGACGTCTCAACTCTTACTAAAATACATTTAGTGCCCGCTTCATGAAATTTTTCGGCTTCCTCAGGAGTAAAAACAATCTGGCCACAGGCAGCGCCCGGGCTGGCAGGTAATCCTTTTGCGATCATGTTCTTATTGGCTTTGGTATCTAATGTGGGATGTAAAAGTTGATCAAGTTGGTTTGGATCTATTCTTAGGATCGCTTCTTCTTCTGTGATTAATTTTTCGCTGACCATATCTATTGCAATTCGAACGGCCGCCGCGGCTGTTCTTTTGCCCGTGCGGGTTTGAAGCATCCATAATTTGTCTTGCTCAATAGTAAACTCAATGTCTTGCATATCTCTATAATGAGACTCCAAATTCTTATAGATTTCCACAAGCTGACCATAGGCTTTTGGCATAGCTTCTTCTAAACTTGTGAGTCGCTTTCCATCTCGGTCATGCGCTGCTGCCACACTGTCATTTTTAGTAATGGATTGGGGGGTTCGAATTCCCGCCACAACATCTTCACCTTGAGCATTGATTAAGAATTCACCGAAAAACTTTTTCTCTCCTGTTGAGGGGTCCCGAGTAAATGCCACACCTGTGGCCGAATCATTACCCATATTGCCAAAGACCATGGCTTGAACGTTTACCGCCGTGCCCCAACTCTCAGGTATTGAATTGAGCTTTCTATAGGTTATGGCGCGGGGAGTGTTCCAACTCTCGAACACTGCTCCTATGGCCCCTTTAAGTTGAAGCAATGGATCAATTGGAAATTTTTGCCCCGTGCTCTCCATAACTTTTTTCTTAAATGTTTCGCAAAGTTTTTTGAGATCTTCAGCTGTTAAGTCAGTAACTTCGGCGACTTTTCGTAAATCTTTGAGATCTTCTAGTTCAATTTCTAGAAAACTAGAGTTCATTCCCATGACTACATTAGAATACATTTGAATAAACCGGCGGTAGCTATCGTAAGCAAACCGCGGATTATTTGTTTTTACCGCCAATCCTGCGGCGGTCTCATTGTTCAAACCTAAATTCAATATCGTATCCATCATCCCCGGCATCGAAACACGAGCCCCAGAGCGAACACTCACGAGAAGTGGGTTTTTTGCATCTCCAAAACTTTTACTCATATCTTTTTCAATTTGTTTGACGTTTGTTAAAACATCTTGCCACACATTTTCGGGCAAGGTCTTACCTACACTATTAAACTGCGCGCAAACGGTGGTGGTGATTGTAAAGCCAGGAGGCACAGGAATCCCGAAAGACACCATCTCAGCCAAGTTAGCCCCTTTGCCACCCAATAATTCTTTTCCTAAATTGGTTTTTTTCTGCGCCGAAGCACCAAAGTAATGAACCAAGGGTTGGCTTGGCGTCATTGCGTAGGGACCACTACCGCTTGTTGAATTTCCAACTCGTGTCGATAAGTCCATAGGGTCTCCATCAAAAGTTTTTAAGTTTTTGTGCCACGTAGTCTTTAAGCTGTGTCATGTCAACGCGATCTTGAGCCATGGTATCTCGATGTCTAATAGTTACTTTTTTGTCGTTTAACGAATCAAAATCCATGGTGACGCAAAGAGGTGTCCCGATTTCGTCTTGCCGACGATACCTTTTGCCAATGCTTGAGGCGTCGTCGTACTGAGTTTTCATGTCTTGAATAAATTCTTCTTGAAGTCTCATTGTCGGCCCGCTGAGTTCTTCTTTTTTACTTAACGGCAAAAAAGCTATTTTAATGGGTGCAAGCTTGGGATGAAATCTCAAAACAGTTCTCAGGTCATCCCCCTCCCCTTCTTCAACGTAAGCATTGCATAGACTGGCGAGGAGCGAACGATCGCAGCCTGCACTTGTTTCAATGATAAAGGGAATATATTTTTCTTTTGAACTCTCTTCAAAATATTCTAGATTCTTTTTTGAATATTCTTGGTGACGGCCTAAATCAAAATTAGTCCGATTATGAATACCTTCGAGTTCTAGCCAGCCGATAGGAAATTTAAATTGAATGTCGAAAGCCGACTTTGCATAGTGGGCCAATTCGCCGGGGCCGTGTTGATGAAACCTTAAATTGTCTTTATTAAAACCATGATCTAAATACCATTGATGGCGCCAAGATTTCCATTTTTCCATCCACTCTTCGTCACTGCCTGGTTTGACGAAGAATTGCATTTCCATTTGTTCAAACTCCCGTGTTCTAAAAATAAAATTACCAGGAGTGATTTCATTTCTAAATGCTTTTCCAATTTGAGCAATTCCAAACGGAATTTTTCGACGAGCCGAAGTCTGAACATTTTGAAAATTTACGTAAATACCCTGAGCTGTTTCGGGTCGAAGATAAACGACGGAAGCATCTTCTTCAACAGGACCCATAAATGTTTTGAACATGAGATTAAAATTGCGAGGCTCGGTGAGTTCACCAGCGCAATTGGGGCAAGTTTTTGAACTGACTTGATCGGCGCGAAATCGATTTCGACATTTTTTGCAATCCACAAGAGGATCAGTAAAACCATCGACGTGACCCGAAGCCTTCCAAACAAGGGGATGCATTAAAATAGCAGCATCAAGGCCCTCAATATCAGGCCTTCTTGTCATAGAATCCCACCAGGCTTTTTTCACATTGAGTTTGAGTTCAACTCCCAAGGGGCCGTAATCCCAGCAGGCGTTAATACCACCATAAATTTCGCTGCTCTGAAACACAAAGCCGCGCCGTTTAGATAATGAAACAAGTTTTTGCATATCATCAAGAGGGCGGCCCAGAGTCGTCAAAATTATTCTCCAAATAGTTGAAATCAGTTTTATTTTATTAGCCGTAAAAATTTATCAAGAAGGGTGTAGAAGTGTCAAGAAAAGTGGATTTGATCTCTATCTCAAGGCTCAGTCTCAGCCATCTTATAAACTATTGAAATTACATATAAATATTAACTCAATTGGCTGGTAACCGCGGCCAAAACGGCATTGAGAAAATCCTCCGGCGCCTCTTGATTCAGCCTCATCTGGTTTAAAGCATCGAGGCACGATTTTTTGTCAGAACCCGCTGGTATTCCCAATATTTCAAATGCATCCCAAGTATGACCGTCGAATTGAAAAAGGCAATTGAGGGACCGTTCACCACCATATGTGGGAGGAGGATTATTTTGGTTTTCCATCGTCGGCGCACGAAATCGCCTAATCTCAAAATGAAGTGGCGTAGGTTTGGCAGGTCTGCTCACACTGATAAGTCTAAAAATCAGGTAGAATATGATAATCCCATTAACTATAAAAAAGAGGCTAGTATGCATGGCCAGATTGTCATATGGTGCCTCAAGTATTTCAATCGGAGTTATCTATGGCCGTCATAAATCCATTTGAACTTCAAAAACCACTGGGTGGTGTTGGTAAGATCATCGCCATTGGGGCTGGAAAAGGTGGAGTTGGAAAAAGCACCGTTTCAGTAAACCTCGCCATAGCCCTTGAAAAAGCAGGGAATAAAGTAGGTCTTCTCGACGCAGATATTTATGGTCCCAGTGTCCCCAAAATGTTGAATTTGTCTCGTTTGAGACCCAATATGTCGGCAAATAAGAGAATTCAACCTCTCACAAATTTTGGAATTAAAACCATGTCTATGGGTTATCTCGTCGACGACGCGGCCGCCATTATTTGGCGAGGGCCCATGCTCTTTAAGGCCATGGATCAGTTTCTGCGTGACGTAGATTGGGGTGAGCTAGATTATCTATTAGTTGATTTGCCACCGGGTACAGGCGATGTTCAACTTTCCCTTGCGCAAAAAGTTCCCGTTGCCGGTGCCATTGTTGTTTCAACTCCACAAGACATGGCATTGATGGACGTGAAACGATGTATTGATATGTTTAAAAAAGTGAAGACACCGATTTTAGGGCTCATCGAAAATATGGCAGGGTTTGTTTGCCCCCATTGCTCCCATGAAAGTCCACTCTTTGAAAAGGGTGAGCTCCATGATTTTTGTAAGGCCCATGGGATTCCAATTTTAGCTCAGATTCCATTTAAGCCGACCCTTGGGCGCGCAGCAGAGACAGGTCAACCTGAATTAGATAATTTGTTTATGGAAGCGGCTCAAAATTTATCTCGATCTTTGGAGAATAAAAAAACTTAAATTTTAGGTAGCGCTGATTAAATTAAGGCGTTGGAGTAGCTGAAGGATCATTGACGACTTGTGCTTCGTCAACTTGAATAACATTGCCCTTCATACAAGTGGTGACGATATCATCACGAAGTAGCCCCGTCACTTTTACCGTAGCCCCTGGTTTAAGAAGTGCCGTATTTGATCTCATAGGAATATAATACTCTCCCGTGTCCGCTTTAATAAGAAGTTTGCAACCATCAAGATCTGACTGCTCAACGGTTCCAGATATTGTGATGGAGGAGCTGGAATCGGTGGTGGCCATAGGATCGTTATTGGCGTGTTTCGTACCGCAGTTTTGGTAGGCAGCCATCATGCCGATTGTGGCTAAAATAAAAACTAGTGCCAAATACTTCGACATTTATACCTCATTTATGTGGTTTTGACTTCCTTAACATTATGAAATGCAAGAGCTTTGCCAAATTCAGAGGGTTGCAAATCGGCCCGACTTCAAACCCCTCTTTGAAGACTTTGGTAAAACAATTTTTTGGCCAGTGAGAATCTTAGATTTTCGCGACAATTTATTTTCTTTTAGAAGCATAGACAACCCAACACCTTTTGCTTGCGCGATGCTGGCCAACGAATCGCCTTTTTTTACGATATAAGTCCTATTTGCTTGTTTGGACGCCACAGACCTACGATTTACCGCCAACTGGCTCTGAGAATCCGTCGTTGATGCCGTTCCGCTATTTGGAATTTTTAAAGTTTGACCAGATCTAATTCTTCCTTTTCGAATTCGATTCAGTTTAATGATGTCGTTCACACTCACATCAAAACGCTGAGCGATTCCGTCAAGGGTTTCGCCTTTTTTAACTCGATAGCGCACATACGAAGTTGAACTTTCAACTTGGTCCAAAGATTTTTTATTTTTTACCGCCGCCATTGTAATTGCGATTTTTGCTTCTTCTAAAGAACCTTGTGGAACACGAATGGCGACCTCGTCTCCAAAAAGTGGGGCGTACTGGGTCTTATAGGCTGGATTCAAATCTTTTAATTTCTCGTAATCAACTTTGAGCTTAGTGGCAAGAATTCTTAAATCTACGGGGTCTTTTGCAGTAACGGTGTCAAAAACCATGGGCTCTTGATAATCAAGTCCCGTGAATCCATACTTTTCGGGTTCCAGGGCAATCATTCGGGCAGCAAGAAATTTTGGAATATATTGTGTCGTCTCAGCGGGCAGTTGGTGACGCTGGGCTAGCTCCCAAAAGTTTCTGGTGTAATTTTTCATAACCATGGATTTGATGCGATTTTCGCCAACATTGTAACTGGCAATCGCGAGGTACCATGATCCAAACAAGTTATACAGACCCTTGAAATAAGCAGCCGCAGCTTCTGTGCTTCGTACCGGGTCATAGCGTTCATCAATAAGATTATTAACTTTTAATCCGTAATGCTTGCCCGTACCGCCGATAAATTGCCAAAAACCTACAGCTCGCGCCCTGCTTTTAATTTTGCCACTAAAACCAGATTCAATCATAGCAATATAAATAAGATCTTCTGAAACCCCGTTGTCTTTCAGAATTTTTTTCATAAGAGGGACATACCGACTTGATCGCTCAAGGTACCTTTCAAAATAACCGCGGCCCCGACCTTGAAAATATTCGATCCATTTTTCGACTTCGGAGTTCACCTCTACACTTATATTTCGAATCTCTTCATTGGGCGCACCGAGGTCAGCAGTTGTGTTGGGCATCTTGCGAATGGCCTGATCTTCGGGAGCTTCTTGGGTCACTTCGGTCTTATTTTCGGTGGTCGGGCTTACTACCTGATTTGCGCACCCGCCAAATAGAAAAACAACAAGAGACAAAAACAAACCACCTTGTTTGGATATTCTCTTTTTCACCTATTTTTCCTCCGTCGTTTCTCTAAACTAAATTCTACACACTAGTTAAACATTATGGAACTTTCAACTTCCACTCACGGGCTAGACGTTGGACTGATGTTCCAAGGTGGCGTGGG
>JAHFAE010000037.1 GCA_023250675.1 Oligoflexia bacterium
ATCAATTGTAAAGAATATGCTCTTAGAAAATGTACAGCCATAGTTACTTGGGATCGATCAGGGAGAACAAAGTCAGGTCTGTGGCTAAATTTTTTGATAAAACTAAATATATAATCCCACCTACCACAATTAAGTCCTGCTGAATGATCACGAAGTTCATATAATATTTCGTCCATTTCAAATGCCGCAAGAATTGTTTCTATTAAAACCGTCGCGCGAATTGTTCCTTTCGGAATTGACAATTCCTTCTGAGCCCATACAAAAACATCATTCCATAATCGAGCTTCGAGATGACTTTCCATTTTTGGCAAATAAAAGTAGGGGCCAGTGCCCTTGCTCAATAATTCTTTAGCGTTATGAAAGAAATAGAGTCCAAAATCAAAAAGCGAAGCTGAGATAGGTTTGCCATCAACTAGGAAGTGTTTTTCTAAGAGGTGCCATCCTCGAGGACGAACCATGAGAGTGGCCGTGTCTTCGTTAAGTAAATATTTTTTCCCATCTTGATTTGTATAGGAAATCGTTCGTCTGATGGCCTCTGAAAGTGCCATTTGACCTTCGATTGTTCCCTTCCACGTTGGAGAATGGGAGTCTTCAAAATCCGCCATAAAAACATTGGCCCCCGAGTTGAGGGCATTAATTACCATTTTGCGATCAGCAGGACCCGTAATCTCAACTCGTCGATCTTGGAGGTCTCGGGGAATTGGTGCCACAACCCATTTATTAGCGCGAAGCTGAGCCGTTTCTTGTAAAAAGCCAGGTAGATAGCCTTCTCGCAATCGATAGAGCACGTCTTTTCGTTTTTGCAAAAGTGCTTCTCTAACCGGGCCAAACTCTCGTTGTAACTTCACGATAAAAGTTTGAGCCTCTGGCGTTAAAACCGTTGAATAATCAACATCGCCAAACCCAGCGATGTGAACGTTGCTATGAGTTCTTTTTTTCAGTATTTCGAGACGAGATTCCATGGACCCTCCTCACGGACATTACCATTAACTTTATTGGATTGAAGCAGCATCCTCAAGAATTACTTCAAAAATAGGACCCGGACTTTGATCTAGCCTGGATATGCGTCGCGACAAAATGCCCCATAGTACTTAGCCTCAATGCGAATTTATTTTTTTATTGGGAATTCGCGATTACAGTAGGTTCACAGTGGCTCTAGACAATTACCTCAAAGATATTATCATCAAAGTATGTTCGGGCCTGACGAGTTCTATAATCAGCTTTTAGATTCTTCTCACTTTGATTTCTACGGCACCGTGCGACGTTTTGCCGAAACTGAGATAGCCCCCTATGTTTTTCAATGGGAAGAAGAAGGAGAATTCCCCTTAGAGCTTTTTAGAAAAGCCGCAAGGGCTGGAATTCTTGGTCCAGCCATTCCAGCTGAATATGGTGGGGGCGGCGGGGACATTTTTCACGCCATGCTCCTCTGCGAAGGACTTTTGTGGGGAAAAAGCATGGGAGTTTTGGCAGGCTTAAACAGTCTGGCTATTGCCATGCCGCCCGTCATGATTTTAGGCACTGAAGAACAAAAAAAGAATTTTGTAATCCCGGTGGCTCAAGGTCAAAAAATAGCAGCTCTTGCGATCACCGAACCCAATGCCGGTTCTGATGTTTCGGGCATTCAAACAAGGGCTGAGAAAAAAGGAAACAGCTATATTTTGAACGGTTCAAAGACCTATATCACCAGCGGTACTCGAGCGGATTTTATTACTGTTTTAGTTCGCACTAGCAGTGACCCCTACAGGGGACTTACATTTTTTGTTGTAGAAAAGGGATTTCAAGGATTTTCGGTTGCAAATAAATTAAAGAAAATGGGCTGGTGGGCCAGCGATACGGCTGAACTCTCCTTTAATGACTGCCAGGTTCCAGTCACACATCGCCTCGGTGAAGAAGGTTCAGGTTTTAAAGCTGTCATGGATAATTTTTTAAGCGAGCGAATGAGGCTTGCGGCCTATGGTCACGGGTGTGCCGAAGTTGCGTTGTATGAAGCCGAAACATACGTCAAACAAAGACGAGCCTTTGGAAAAACTCTAGCTGAATTTCAAGTGATCCAACATAAACTAGCCCGCATGGCAACCCTTGTTCGCGCGTGTAAATCACTAAACTACATGACCGCCGATAGTATACGTCGAAATCTCAACCCTATAGAAGCCGTGTGCCAAGCCAAGAATTTTGCCGCTGAAGCTGCAAAAGAAGTCTGCGATCATGCCGTTCAAATTTTTGGTGGAATGGGTTATATGCGCGAATGCGTTGTGGAGCGCCTCTATCGCGACGTTCGTATTTTAGGAATTGGTGGTGGCACTTCTGAAATTATGAACGAAATCATTTCAAAACAAAGAGGAATTCGCGCTTAAATTTTAAAACCATCAAAGACTTCAGATGGCCTGTAATCCTCAAGAGGCAAAGTATGACCTCTGAGTGAAAGGCCCCCGTCGATATTGATAGTCGCACCGGTGATATAAGAGGCAGCTGGAGATAATAAAAACACAATGGCGGCAGCAATTTCACTCTCGCTTGAAAATCTTTTCAAAGGAATTTTCACTGCGTTTTTTCTGGCGGTTTCGATAACTCGGGGCTCGTAGTGGGAAAGTCCACTGGATTCAACTATTCCGGGTGCTACAGAATTTACTCTAATCCCGTATTTAGCCCATTCGATGGCAGAAGTCTTAGTAAAGTTATCAACACCTGCACGGGCAGCTCCCGAGTGACCCATAAATGGCATTCCATTTCTAAAATCAGCCAAAACATTTACGATGGCTCCGCCGTTGTTGATGAAATATTGATTGCAGACTTCTTTTGACATCAAAAATGTACCAGTAAGGTTATTTCGAATAACGGCTTCCCAACCGTTTTTTGAAATCTTCTCTAGGGGTGAAGGAAATTGGCCACCGGCATTGTTCACAAGTCCGTCCATACGGCCATATTTGAGCAAAATGTCTGAGACCAATTCTTCAACCTGGTCTTCGTCTCGAATATCACAAATTTGACCATAGACATGAACACCCTGGGCTTTAAACTCCTCGCAAGTCTTGTCTAACTTTTCTTGATTTCGACCCGAAATGACAACTTGGGCAGAACACGAGGCCAGATCAAAGGCCGTGCAGCGGCCAATGCCTGAGCCGCCGCCGGTCACCAAAATGACTTTGCCCTTGAAAAGATCGCGCCGAAATACTGAATTATAAAAGTTGTTCATCAATGAAAGTGAGCAACCCCGTTTGTAATGACGGGTACGCCCTGATTATTGACGGCCACAAATGAAAGGGTCTCGTCGTCTTTCTCAAAGGCCTCAATGGTCAGAGTATCTTTTGGGAAAACGGGCTTGCTAAATCTCACTGAAATATCAGTGAGCCTGCTAATATCGCCTCCGAGTTTATTTTCTACAACGGCTTGGCCTGTAAAAGCCATGGTGCAAAGACCATGGAGGATCACGTCGGGAAACCCCGCAGCCTTTGCTATCTCAGGGTCAATATGAATTGGATTATTATCCCCCGAAGCCGAAGCGTAACGAGCTGGTTGGTCATCTTTTACTTTCACTTGATAGGTGAATACAGGTTTTCCTGCAACGGAGTCTTGTAACTTTGCTGCTGAAGCAGAAGCTGCTTCTTGAATATTCTTAGGCGTTAAAACTTTATTTGAGCTCCGAACAAATAAAGTTGTTGTGATCTGAACGGCCAGTTCGCCCTCACGATACAAAAATTGATCAAAGGTCAGTACTTCGCCGCCGGTCGCTTTGGTCTCAATATTTGTGATGGTCCCGCGAGGTGAAACAATATCGCCCGGAACAAGGTGTTGGAGAATCCTAATTCGTTGTTCACCGTGAACCATACGTGCAAAATCAATCCCGATATCATCGGCAAGCATTTCACGAAATAGTGTTCCCACCAACGTCACTGCAAAAACCGGTGGCGCAATAAAGTCTTTGTTAGGTACGTTGTCTTTATAGCGAGGATTGGGGTCATTTGTCGCTTCTGCATATTCTTTAATTTTCTGTCTCTTAACTAAAACAGCAGGTGCTCGATACTTGCGACCAATGGCGGCTTTATTAAGACCTCCAGAAGTAATCATACTTGCCGCTGGTTTTGCGACAGAATCAGCCAATGTCGCACTTTTCCAATTAAAAATTTTGGCTAATTTAATGAGAGCGATTTGATTGTTCACTGTGAGCTTGCCCTTGTAATTTCCCCACTCTGTCTTACCAGTAAGAAAATTCACAAAATCCGTAGGCTGGCCAGCAATGGTGCATGCGGCTCCTGCTACTTTACCATTTTGGATTGCCACTTTTCCACTTTCAATAATAATGGTCCAACCTTCTGTACCACCGATATCAAAAGCTATTTTGCCGTTCCAGCCCGCAGCATTTTCTGGAATGAAAACTGTAGGTAAAGTGCTGAATAAGAGGCTCAAATCTATAGTAGCAACTCCGTTTTCTGTGCTACTGGTGGCTGTCGCATTTGTGCTTGCAGCAGCAGTTGCACCGCTAAACGATGCTTCTCTCGCTCCTTTAAAATCAAAAACTTTTCCAAATTTAATCATGTCACCCATATTTGAAGCTTTGATCTTGCCACCTAAGAACGCTTGTTGTCCTGAAATTTTACCTTCGATCATTCCAGCCATGGTCTCGGCACTCACGCTGATTTTGCAAGTCGGTGTGCCATGATAGCCCGATTGAACGTTTACTTTCTGATCCTTTATATCGACTGTATAATTATCCGCCCCTTCAATGGTGTATTGCATATTGGCAGTCCACCCAGAGGCTTTGTCGGGAGTAAATGCGGTTTTCATTCGTTCAAATGCTTTGCCAATACGCTCGCGGATTCCCCCTCCCCCACCACCTGCAGAATTCCCAGGGGAAGTCGCCCCACCAGCCGCAACTGTCGTTGCTGAGGCCGACGTTTTTGCAGCTTCTCTTGCTCTTTTAAAATCAAAGACTTTTCCAAATTTAATCATGTCACCCATATTAGACGCTTTAATCTTCCCACCCAAGAATGCTTGTTGTCCTGAAATTTTACCTTCGATCATTCCAGCCATGGTCTCGGCACTCACGCTGATTTTGCAAGTTGGAGTCCCCTGGTAACCGGATTGAACAACTACTTTTTGATCCTTAATATCGACGGTGTAGTTATCGGCACCCTCGATGGTGTATTGCATATTGGCAGTCCAACCAGACGCTTTATCAGCAGTAAATGCAATTTTCATCAGGTCGAAGGCTTTACGAATTCTCCCTGCCACAGAATTATCATCGGCACCGGTCGCGGCAATTGACTCTGAAGCAGCTGGTGCGGCAGAAGCTTTTGGAGCCTCAGCACCGATGGCCCCCATTTGTTTTGCAATTTCTTGTACAGTCCAATCTGTGTCTTTCTTAACACCATCGGTAATTACCGTCTTATATTCAAAAAAGTGTCGGCCATGACAACCAAAGATTTGGCCGTTCACCTCTTTAGACAAATCGCTTCCTAAAAATACAACCATGGGGCTTATGTGCTCGGGCTTTACATCATCACCGACGGCATCGATATCTTCTGTCATTCGTGTCTTAGCCATGGGGGCGATGGCATTTACGGTGATACCATATTTTGATAACTCTAGAGCCCAAACTCTCGTCAATCCCGCAATTCCAGCTTTGGCCGCAGCGTAATTGGATTGACCATAATTACCTCTTAAACCAGAAAGTGAGGAAGTGTTAATGATGCGACCAGGGGTTTTAGAATCAACAAAAAATCTAGCAGCGGCTCGACCACAGTAGAAAGTTCCATCAAGATGAACTTTTTGAACGAGGCGCCACATATCGTCGTCCATTTTGATAAGAGTTTTATCTCTGAGAATTCCTGCATTGTTCACCAATACGTCGAGGCGCCCAAAGTTTTTAAGAGCAGTTTGAATAATTCTTTCTGCAGCATCTGGTTCAGAAACGGAATCGTGATTGGCCACGGCCTCGCCACCCATGGCTTTAATTTCTGCTACGACTTTGTCGGCCATACTTGAACTTGCTCCCGTGCCATCGCGCCCTCCGCCTACGTCGTTAACAACGACTTTGGCTCCTTCTTGAGCAAAAGCCAACGCATAGGTTCGACCTAGTCCACCACCGGCCCCAGTGACAATGACAACTTTATCCTTCAACAAGCTCATATTCTCTCCTCTTTTTCCCATGATCTTAGTCACTAAATTTAGCATTTCTTGTTCACAATCGTTCAATAATGGTTGCCGTAGCTTGGCCAAAACCAATACACATTGTTACTAAGCCGTAACGCTTCTTACGACGTTCAAGTTCATGAATAATCGTCGTCAAAAGTCTTGCTCCCGATGCACCAAGCGGATGGCCCAATGCAATAGCACCACCATTCACATTTACTCGAGATTCATCTGCCCCAGTATCTTTGAGCCATGCCAAGACGACGGGAGCAAAGGCTTCATTGATTTCAATCAAATCCATATCCCCAATTTTTAAGCCCGCTTTCTTTAATACTTTCTCAGTTGCAGTAATGGGCCCCGTAAGCATGATTGTGGGATCCACACCTGAAACGGCAGCGGCAACAAACCTCGCTTTTGGTTTTAATTTAAATCGATCCGCAGCATCTTTTGATCCGATAAGGAGTGCTGCTGCGCCGTCAGAAATTTGTGAGCTATGGCCTGCAGAAATAAATCCATCGGGTTTAAAAGCGGGCTTTAATGATTTCAACTTTTCAATACTTGTATCGCGCCGTGGACCTTCGTCTGTCGATACAGTTTTTCCTTTTACGGTGATGGGAAGAATCTGTTCTTTGAAATAACCGGCGTCCATTGCTGCAAGGGCTTTTTTATGGCTATTGAAACTAAAAACGTCAAGTTGCTCACGAGTCATTTCCCACTTTTCAGCGATAAGTTCTGCCGACAAACCTTGAGGAATTATATCAAAACGATCTAAAATTCGATCTGAAGTCACGGCCGCATCAGAACCCATTGGTACGCGAGACATGCTCTCAGTTCCCGCGCCTATGACAAGATCAGCAGCTCCCGTGGCAATGGTGGCCGCGGCGAAAGTACAAGCTTGCTGGCTTGATCCACAAAGGCGATTTACTGTGGTACCGCAAACGGTAGTTGGAAAGCCCGCAGCCAGTGCCGCATTGCGAGCGATGTTAACGCCTTGTTCTTGAACTTGGGTTACACAACCAGTGATTACGTCTTCGACAAACTCGGCGCGAATCCCCGTGTTTTTGACAAGGCCACTTAAAACATCAGCCAAAAGATCGTCGGGCCGAATACCTGACAAACCTCCGTTGGATTTACCAATGGGAGATCTAAGACCCTCGAAAATAAATGCGTCATTATTGAGACCTGACATGGCACCTCTCCTTAACTTTGAAATTGTTCAAATTGAATATCTAAATTTTCAGCCTTTTTCAGACGACTATATTTCTTTGTATGACCAACAGTCTCGTATTTGACTAAACCATCCTCTTCTAGCATTTCTAAAAACCCATGGACTTCTCGAGCACCTAGAAATATGTGTAGGGGATCCATCTCGCCCCAAATTTTTTGAGTGAGCTCAATAATGCTCAGAGGCTCTCCATCAGTAGCTGTAAGATTTTGTAATATAGCCTTTTGTCTGTCTTTGGCGTTTGTTCTAATTTTTTCAATACTCCCAGTGAGATTTGTAAAGGGCGCTCCATGCCCAGGCATAACGAGTTTTGCGGGCAGCTTTTCAACATTACTTAGAGAATTAAGATAATCACCTAGGCCGCAGATCTTTCCATTTCTCCCATTAAGGTAAAGTGTAGGATTAGGCGAGATGGTTTCTAAAACATGATCGTTAGAAAATAAACTCTGAGCCGCGGGCCACCAGAGACAAACTAGCCCTTCGGTATGGCCCGGGCAGTGAATGGCTTGAAAATCCAAACCGCCGACTTTTAGTAAGTCTTTTTTAGGATAGGGTAGAATTTGATCGCGCCCGATTCCGCCGCCAAATCGCAAAGCTTGAATAATTTTTTCTCGCATCATAGCGACGATTTCTGGATCTACGCCCCATGAAACAATAATTTCGCAAAGCACATCCCGAAGTCGCTCTCTTTCTCGATCGCTTGCAGTAACTTGAACCCATTCTTCTTCGTGCACAAAGACTTTAAGTTTTTTATTTTCTGAAGCAAGTCTTGAGGGCATACCGATATGGTCAGCATGATTATGGGTGAGCAAAACCTGACCAATATCAGACGGTTTCAATTTGAGCGTTGTCAAATCGTCTTTGAGAGCTTGAAAAGTTCGATCGTCCGAGGTGCCACCGTCGATTAGTATAGGCATATCGGCCAAAATGAGAAAACCGTTCACGGGAGGAACCGCTTTCATCTCTGGGACATTATAGGTCAGTTGATATACCGAATTCCCAAGGGATTTGATCACCTATTGTTCTCTAAATTAGAAAGGTGTTTAGCAATCGTATTTTTTTGAATTTCGCTTGTGCCTTCCCAAATTCTAAAAACAATGGCATCGTTGAGCCAACGGCCCACGTCGTACTCTTTCATAAATCCATAGCCGCCATGAATTTGAATGGCGTTCAAACAAGTCTTAACAGCTATTTCGCTTCCATAATATTTTGCCTGGCTACCTTCTCCTCGTTCCATAGGCATATTATTTTGCGCGAGCCAAGCTGCATGCCAAGTCAAAAGTCTTGCCGTATTAATATCTACTTCCATCTCTGCTAGCTTATGGCTTATGGCTTGATACTCGATGATGGGTTTTTTCTGAACGCGAGATTTTGAATACTCTAAAGCTGATTCAAAAGCAGCGCGAGCGATACCAACGGTGCAGGCCCCCACACCGACCCGCGTGGCTTCTAAAGTGTTGTAGACGCCTGCCATTCCTTCTGCGCCTCCCTCTTCACCGCCGAGACGATTTTCTGCCGGGATGCAAACATTTTCAAAAATAACTTCGGTGGTGTTTGAAGCCAAAACGCCCCACTTTTTAAAATCAGAGCTAAATGATAAACCAGGAGTTCCTTTTTCAACAATGAATCCGGCAAGACCAAGGGCTCGCTCGGTAGTGCTTTCAGCATTCTTGTTAGTTTGCGCGACTACTATATAGACATCTGCACGGCCGCCGTTGGTTATAAAAGTCTTAGTCCCGTTGAGATACCAATTGGTGCCCTCTTTACGAGCGGTAGTCGTCATTCCTAGAACATGGCTGCCAGCATTGGGTTCGGTGAGGCAAAAAGCGGCGATTTTGGGAATCTTAGCTTCATTGTCAGGATTGGTGAACTTTGGCAGCCAGCGTTTTTTTTGCTCAGGCGTTCCCATTGAAGAAAGGCCCTTAGCAGCCAAACTTGAAGCACTTAAATGCACATAAATTCCCGAATCGCCCCAACACAATTCTTCAGAAATAATGCAATTGAGCACGCGATCATTTATTCCTAACCCGCCGTATTCGGCCGGGTAGTAGTAGTCAAGGAGACGGAGCTGATTTGCTTTTTTGATAAGACTGTTTAATTCTTCGTCAGGAACCTTTTGATTTTCGCGATAGTATTTGTTGGCGAGCGGGCGAATTTCATTTTTGGCGAAATCCCGGGCCATGTTTTTCATCATTTCCTGTTCTTCTGTAAGGGCAAAATCGATCATTTGCAAACCTCCTTGTTCTTCTTGAATGGGTCCCGACTACTGTCGCGATTTGTGAGGAAGCTCCGTTTTCCTCTGGATAAAGCTAATCCAATGATTTTAAAATATTCGCACATGTTAAAGAGAAAAGTAAATTGTTTTGAGGAAAGTTCTTCCCAGTCTAAGGAGCCGCCATGGCAAACTTTTACCGCTTAGACGCCGCAGAACAGCAGGACCAAAGTTTTAAAAAGCTACGGACTTACATCCAGGACGTGGTTTACCCCTACCATCCGGCGTTTCGGCGCAAGTGTATTGAGGCTGGCATTGATCCACGTAGAATTCGCACATACGAAGACTTTCAAAAAATTCCAGTGACGACAAAAAATGAATACCGAGCTGCACCTTTGAGTTTTATTTTGCAACCAAAATTTCCTGGAAAAGAATCTTCCCTTCCCTACGATACAGAAACTATTGATCGAAAATTCTTGGTAAAATACGCGCTGCAATCTGTTTTCAATTGGCCGCGAATTCCAACCCATTTGTTTTGGAAGCAAACTCTTAAAGAAAAAATAACCCAACGGGCATGCCGCGAGTGGTTTCCCATTCATCTTCATGCTTCATCGGGTTCTACGGGTGAACCCACGCCCTCTGTTTATACACATTGGGATATGGAAAATATCTTACCAGAGCTCGCAAACGGGGCGCTTGCTCGTGGCGATAATTTTGACCCTAATGATTTTCATCTCTCCTTTGATCAGAGAAGAATGAGTTTATTCCCTGGCGCTCCCCACTTGGCTTTTTTTCAGGCTGTGCTTATGAAACTCATTGTTGGTATCAATGTCTTTGATACTTTTGGCGGAAAAGTTATTTCAACAGATAGGCAGATAGAAATTTTCTCAAAAGGAAAATTTAATACGGTCGGTGCTATCCCAAGTTATTTTGTTCATTGGTTAAGGCGCGCGGTGGAACTTTTAGAGGCCGGCAAGATTCAACCCTTTGGTCGGCAATTTATGGGAGCGGTCTTGGGTGCAGAACCGCTGACTGAACCTCTCAGGGCTTATATTCATGAAAAAGTAAAACAACTAGGTGGTCACCCAAATTTTAAAATAGTACAAACATACGGCTCAACTGAACTTAAGTGGGCTGGTATGGAATGCAATGAAAATTCAGGAATTCATTTGAGTCCAAAGCATTATTTTTGGGAAGTTTTAGATGCTAAAACTCAAATGCCCGTTTCGGCGGGTGAACCTGGGGTCCTTGTATTTAGCCATATCGGGTGGCGAGGTACGGCCTTTATTAGATATTGGACAGGAGATTTAGTTCAAGGGGGTCATGCATGGGAAAAATGTCCCAAATGTGGCTATACTTTTTTTCGCATCCATAGCCCCATTGCCCGCATCGATAAAGACTTCACAAAAGTGAAAGGAATGCAAATCGCACTTCAAGAACTTGTCGCTTCGCTCCGTGACACAAAAGGAGTTAGAAATTGCCAAGTTATCTTAGATAAAGAAAGCACCAGCGATTCCTTTGGTCGCGATATTCTTATCATTCGAATTTTGCCTGAATTCGGCACAAATCTAAGTTTTTTAGAAAAATTAATAAGAGAAAATGTAAAAACATTGACAGAGGTCACCCCAGATCAAATAGTTTTTGAAAATAATCCTGAGACTTTTGAAGCCGAACTTTTCAAGCGCAACGGTATCAAAGCCGACTACGTGGTTGAGCGCCGCGAACTCGTAGCTTAAAATAAATTTTCTCAACTTAAGAATGTTTTCAATTGATTATGCAAAAAAATTCTCCCTGAAAGCAGCATGGAGGAATGGTATTAAACTGTCAGTCCCACCATTGTTCTCAATCTCAAACGCCGCCGGCTCTTTGTTGTAACCAGAAAAATATGTCAGAGATTTTAAGAGTTTCAGAATCAGCGGAGTAAGTGCACGATTCGGGAATTTCTAGTAGTTTTCTCCGGACAATCGTCAAATCTTCGATAGTTTCACCAAACAATAAGGCTCTCAGCAATTCCTTTCGCTCCTTTACCGGCAGTTCAGCCCGACCCTCGACACGATAGAATTTTCGTTTACAATTTAAAAAATCCTCTTGGGAAATCTTAGTAATTGTACCAGTTCCTTCGGACTTATAGAATACAATCGCAGAAGCTGCTTGGCCATAGATGAGACCACAGAGAATAATCAATTTGCCAAATGTACTCATAACTCACCTCACATGAAAAATATCACAAGTCCCAAACCCAGCTGGTCTTGTTTTTCGGACCAGTCAGTTTCATTCTTCTGATAGGATGGTCGCAAAAGATATTCAACCTTTAATGAAACATCGGGTACAAAGCGTACAGTGATCCCCGCTGAATACCGATTTATTTGCGCTAAAGTCTCCTGGCGATCGTGAAAAGACTCGACCACTAGTGAGGGCAAAAGCTCAATATCACCAAAATAAAACGATTGGCTCATTAAGACGTAGAAACCTTGCATTGAAAAAGCTTCGTTTACTGTGTCTTTGCGATCACCGATTTCAAACCAGAGGGAGAAGTCTCGAATCTTGATGAGGCCCTCCATTTCCCTAGCATTTTGTATAAATATACCTGGCGGAGTTTGGGTTGGGTCATCAAATTCTGTAGTGTCTCTCCCGAGAGCATAGCTCATCATGAGCCCCCCCAAGTAGAGGCTTGATCTTTGTCCCGTCAGTCGATACCCAAGGCGCCCCCCGTAAGTAATGCCTTTATGAAGGTTGGATTTCAGAGTGTCGTCTTTAGCCATTGGGTCTGTGGCGTACACCAATTCGTATTCTGCCCCACTCTGGAATTTCCCGCTGACGTTGAGTCCGTTGTAAAGATCAGAAATGACATTATTGACCATCATAGGCTTAGTCATATTGGGCAGAATACTTGGGAAATGAATGGTTTGATAAATCGCAGGTCCCAATTGGTTTCCAACTTTTATCTGAAACATGTCGCCCAGATCGACACCCACCCAGGCCCGCTCCGCCATAATGACGCCCTGGCCTTTGGCCGATGTGCCGCTCGTCTCGGACCTGTTAAGACCCTCTAGTTCAGCCGAATGTGCCCACCTTAGTTCCGCGAGCATGCTAAACCTATCAATTCTGTGACCTAGGAGTAGGTTCAGTCCACTGACGTCAAACTCTCTGGGGCTGTTCTCTTCTAACCCACCAAAACGTTGAAAATATTTTGACTCGATGAATCCAGAAATATCAAGAGCTAGACTTTCTGCACTCCAAAAGCAAGTTAAAGCCAGCAGAATAGCAAGAAAAGACAGACCCACAGACGGCACCCTTTCGTATATAGACATTTGAAACCTTATTTTTCTACATAGCTGGGCACTAAAAGTCTACTCTAAAAAGACAGGGGAATTATGAAAAGTCTAAGAAATTCCGATATGAGGCAGTGTTCACCATTAGAAAAAAGATATTTATTGGGCTTGGTCTACTCCTGTTTCTTGTTTCGATTTCGAGTCTCACCAGTTACATTTCACAATCTGCCCATCAAGAGTTGTTACAAGATCATCAGCATTCCTATACTCAGGTCTACAATGCGCTAGAAATCAAATCCCTCATTTCTGAGTTGTTTTCCACTTCTCCAGATAAATTTAATGTTCTTCGCCAAGACATACGAAAACGCCATCAACTCATCGAATCCTCGCTGGCCGACTCCCGTCAGCATGGATGGCTGTGGAAACTCTCCGAAAGGCAAGATTTAGAGAGCATGCGCTTCTCATATGTCAAGATCGATGATATTTGGAAAAACAGAGTAACATATGTATTAGAACTCCTTATTTCTCTTCCTCAAGAAGAATTGGATAAACATTTAGCCCTAGATGTGATTCGATTCATTTCCGACTTTGTGAACCAAATTGAGGTTCTCAATCGTGACAATCAACATCGCATCGAAAGCTTGACTAAGAATATATTGATGGCCGAGATATTTATCGAGGCCATTTTATTTTTCATCATGACCCTTATTTACGTGGGCGCAATCAAAATAGGCAAGAGGCTCAACAATCTGAGCCATGCCGTAAAAGAAATTGACGTGGGGGCACACCCTGACAAGATCGAAGTTTCTGGTAGGGATGAAATTACAAACTTAGCGGGTTCTTTTGTCGAAATGATTGGTCGCCTCAACGCCACAACGGTTAGGTTAGTGAGTGAGACTGCCACGAAGACAAGAATGGAAGTTGAGCTTAACACCGCCAAGTTGGTACAAGAAGCACTCCTGCCTTCGCCCAATGCTGAACTTGGAAACGTTAAAATCTCAGGATTTAACGATCCCGCTACCGAATGCGGTGGAGATTGGTGGCATTACACTGAATCAGGTGATTACGTTTACCTTTGGATTGGAGATGTCACCGGTCACGGGGCTCCAGCCGCCCTCATCACAGCGGCAGCCAAAACGGTATCGGCAATTGTTGAAAGAACAAACGTAGTTTCGCCCAGGCAGATAATGGATTTACTGAACCACGCTGTTTGCGAATCATCGAGGGGCAAAGTGTGGATGACATTTTTTCTTGCAAAAATTCACAAAGAATCTGGACATATGACTTACTGTAAAGCAAGCCATTTATCGCCAATTCTTATGTCCTTTAAAGAAGGGGCTTTTAGCGCTCACGAGCTGATTAAGTTAGATGGGGTGAATGGAAGTTTTCTAGGTGAATCGTCTGAGACAAGATACGAGGAAGCAGAGATCCAAATCCATCCGGGGGACAAAATCTATTTTTATACCGATGGTGTCACTGAACTCACTAACGGTAAAGGTACGAAGTATGGTGAAAGGCGACTGTTTCAATCCCTCGCTAAGAGCGACGGCAATAGTACGTCAATTGGCGAAAATGTTGCAAGATTACGGGCCGAACTTTTCGACTTTCGGGGGGGAGACGGGCTAAAGGATGACATTACGTTTTTCGCTGTTGAATTTGCAGCTCCGAAGGTTATATCTCGTGTCGGCTAGTTTCAGTACTCTCTTAGTTTAGTGTGACCCCGTCGAAACCAAATTATCAAATATAAAATGCAGCGCGCTCTCAAAATTGCCTGAATTTATTTGAGCCACCAAAACTCTTGCAAGTGAGGCGATATCATTTTGTCGAGCCATAACATAATTGATATGGATTATATCTTTACGCAGAACAGGATCTAAGAAAATATATCCTAAACCATCGCCAATTCCGCTTTGACCGGCAAACTGACCGAAGATTCCATTAAACAGTTTTGCTGGTTCCATGGCTACGACCCGGGGATCGTTGTTGAATAGACGAAATGCTGTGATAATCTGATCATACTCGTCAGGCCGTTTTGCGTAACCATTTGAAAATCCACTGACAAGATCGGGAAAGTGATTGGCTCCAGTCTTGGGATCATCTAAAAACATGACAGCCATCACTTCTCGTAAACTCTCTAACGACTTGTCGTCGACTGCTACTAAATTATTAGCCAAAGTTGAGACCATTCCCTTTGGATTTTGAGCCTCAGAAATCACTTTGTCTAAAATTCGATTCCAAGTTACAGGTTGCTTGATAAACGCCGGTACAGATTTTAGAAGTCCCGTCGGTTCTACGCCCAACCGCATAAGCCCCGGAGCCAAGTACGCCAAACTGTCCTTGAACTCTTGGTACCCCTGTGGGTTTTGAATTAACGTTAAGAGCTTATCAAGAAGTTGATCCAAGGGCGAATCATCGCCCGCTTCTGATTGGGCCGTGATATAAAGCATAACATCTCGTAGGACATCAATGTCTTTGTCCTCTAAAAGGAGAAGACAACCCATAAAGCCATCGACAATTTGTTCAAGCTTACCCTGACGTTTTGCATTTGAAAGGCCCATAACCATTCCGCTAAATATTTGGACATTGTTCAAGTTGTCCAAAATCCCCATATGATTTAAAACGGGATTTTTTGAATCTCGATATTTCGCAGGGGTCGAAGCCTTCAGGGCCCGATAGATTCGCTGAAATATTTTTAGATTGCCATTGGCTGCGGATTCGTAGAGCGCATCGTAACTATAAAGCATATTTTTAATTCTTCGTAGTCTTTCATCACCAATAAATGGAACATGTTGAACAATCGACAACAATGTATTTTTAGTCTTTAACATTCCCATTAAATCTTCTGAATCAGCCACCCCTTGCTTAAAATCCATACTTACAGAAGGGATTTGCAAGACATCAAATTCGGAGTTCACAACAAGAAGCTCGAGTTCATCAAGTTGAGTTACTATATGAAGTGCCAGTTGACCATTGCGCCCATAATGAAGCACAACTCTTTGGTCATCTATGGAATCGCTCAAGAACTTAGTAAAACTTTGTTTTGTATCTCGAGCAATATCTTGAAGAGCGTGAACATTCGCCTTTAAGTCAGTAGACCTTAACATGGCCCTGAAAAATCCGACAATCTGGGCCTTCCATTCTTTATCGCTCAACCGAAAAAAGGGCCCCTCTTCGTAAAGCCATTCATCGTTATGGGCCACAAAATTCTCTGCTGCTCGGTTGTAAATTTCTAAAATTTGATTCGGGTTAAGGTCGGGCCTGAGATCCATCATCTGAAATCTAAGTTTTGCTGGATCATGAATGGTAAGCCGATAATTATTATCACTAAAAAATGTTTTTTCGGGATCATTGCTTAAAAGATTAATCAAAGACTGCCCTGCCGAAGCAAGGCTCGGTAGCTGAAAAATATTTCCGAGTAACTGCAATCCACTGTCCACTCCGGGATCGGTCATAAGGTCGGCCACCAGGGGATCAAAGCGAAAAGGAAGTCCATAAGGCTCTTCAGCGGTCATGGCAAAGAGCTTTAACACCTTTCTCAATGAACCATTTCGTAATAAGGCTTCAAGTTCGTTGAAGGTACCGTTCAAAAATGGAGAAGTGTTCGTAATCGTTTTTAATAAACTTGAGAGCTCTTCTAACGCCCCATTTTTTTGAAGATGATCGGCCACCAAACTAATTTCAGGAAGACTCCCGTCTGCATCAATACATTTTAAAGCCTTGTAAAGATTAATGCCATGATAGTCAAAAAGACTCCCCTTGATATCATTGCAGACCAAATACTGACCATCAGGCGAATGGGGCACAAAGGGCTTTGCATTTCTAATAATTTTTAATGGGTCTCCTGTAGGAGGATGAAATTGAGAACCAGGTTGATTGGGATTAAGGGCGGGAGATTGGGCACTGCGAAATAAATCTACCAAGAATACGATCAAACGATCTAGATTGCCGTTTGCTACCAATTTTCCGGTAAACTCCAATGCATCTCTAAATTCTGGATTTTGGAGCTGCATTATAAAAATGGGCAAAATGTCAGCCAGAAGTGCTTGGTCACTAAGCAAACTATGGATTAAATTTTGAATCGGATTTTCTATCGATAGCCCAGAGGTTTGGGCGAGGATTCCTACGATATCCCCCAAACCTCCTCGTGTGTCAGCAAATGTACTTACCATGGCTCGTGCAAGATCTTTTATTTCTTGTCTTGCCGCTTTTTCATTGGCAAATATTTTCTTTGCCATTGCCACCAAATTTTGCTCGTAGCTATTCGGAAATGTGGTATGACCCACGGCCCACTTTAGGTCACGCAATGCCTGATCTTGATTTTCACTTCCTAAAAGTAAGTTTGAAAGACTAGACAAATTTCTCTTGTCAGCAGGCAAAAGGTTTAAATCTTTTATCAATATAGATCGCGATGGCTCTTGGATATTCTTAGTAATCCATTGTACGAGTTCATCGCCTGTAATGTCTTCAGAAACCAATTTCGTTAATACTTTACTAATAGTAATGAGATCAGCAGGTGTTAAGTCTTTTGTGATTATTTTCAACGTAAACGGATTACCGCCCCTTAAAGCAAGTTCTTCCATGACCGGAGCTAATTGAACAATATACTCCGATTTCAAAGCTTGTGAAATTTCTGAAAACCGACCGCTGTTAATAAGCAAACTATTCATACCATGTAAGCCATCGCCATAGCCTAACCTCACGGCCTCGGTGAGAACCTCAATATTTTGAATGAGATCGGGCGAATAATCACAACTATCATAAGTCGTCGCGAGCATAAGAGGAATAACTTGCAAGAATAATTTATCGTGTTCGGGCCCCTCACTCCTCTTGGCACTTTCGCTAGCGATATACCAAAAGAGATTATCAGTGTGCCGACTCTGATTGCCATTTTTAAAACAATTTAAAGGTCTGTCAACGCCAGTGATAGCTAGTCTTAGTCGATTCATTCTATTTGAACCAACGGCACTACCCTGTGGCATGAGGTAAAAAAGATCTGCTAATTCTTCGACTTGCTTATCTGTGGCTACTTGAAAACTTCGGGGAATTTGAGGATCAGAAAGACTCGTGAGAAATGCATGGTGAGTATTATCGCCGTAAGTTCCTAATACAGCATTAGCCATCAAATCAGTAACATGATCTGAATCAATGACAGAATTGGCGTTAAACGCTGAAATTAAAATAGAAAGAACACGGGCACTCATTCCATTGGCCGCGTTGGCAGCGGCAATTAATCCTGGTGAAATCAAATTTTGATTTATAGACTCTGTGAGAAATTTATTTAGACCGTAAATATTAGTGTCAGGTTGACCTGGCTTACTAATATTTTCTAAAAATCTTTTCGCAACGGGAAGAAATTTTTCTATAAAATGACTTTCGTGCAAAACAACCAGGTCATCAAAGATTTTAGACAATAGTCCTTGATCTCGCATTTTTTTGACAAGGTCTAAGATTTTATCTAGGCGCCGGTCTTGAGCCGAATAGACGTGGCGGTTGTAAACCTCAAGCAACTTATTGAGGTCATCGGTATTCATATTATCTATGAAAACTTTGTAAGGCTTTACCGAATCATTGCTACCATTGAGGCAAGTGACGAGACTTCGAATTTGGACAGCATCTAGTTTTTGAATGCTGAGGTTAGCATCGCGACAGGCTTCAGTGTTGATTCCACCGGTACTAGAGTTAATAGGGGGCGGCTCGGCTTTAGGAGTACAAGCCAAAATGACCACTGGCAATAGAGTCAACCATCGAGAAGGTCTCTTCATCCGTGAATGCGGCTCTGGGGCCGCATAACCTCCACCCCATATTCTATTATTTTCATTGTTGGATAAGAGTGAAAAGTGGTCCTTCCAGACCAATTTCAGACTTAAGAAAGTTCCTCAAAGCGGCTTGACCAAAGTGGGGTCAGTTTTAAGTTTTTCTACAACGCCACTTTTCTGTACCTTTGTACTTCCCGTTTTTGGAAAATCTTTATGTATAGAAAATGTTGTAGGTCGTTTGTACCGTGCCAGGCTGCTACCTGTGTGTTTTTTAAGACGTTCTTCTAGGATATTTTGAGCCAAATCAGAAATAACGGCTGCATGCACGGCCTCTCCATAAAGAGTATCAGGAAGGCCAACCACGGTGACATCTTGAATACCTTCTATGGCTCTTACGACGTTTTCAACTTCTGCGGGATAAACATTAAAACCGCTGCGAATAATAAGTTCTTTTTTTCTAGATAGAATCTTCACATATCCGTCGGCGTCTAGAATTCCTAAGTCTCCACTTCTCAAAAAACCATCGGCGGTTATGGCTTGATAGGTAGCCTCTTGATCTCTGTAGTAGCCGTTCATGAGTTGGGGCCCCCTTATTAGTATTTCACCCGTCTCGCCATGGGGAAGTTCTTGGCCTAAATCATTACTGATTTTTATTTCTGTCCCATCTAAGGGCAGCCCAACTGTACCGACCTTTCGTTTTTCTAAGGGATTACCTGTAGCACCCGCACTTGTTTCAGTAAGACCATAACCTTCTAAAATAAAGGCCCTGAATCGAGACTCCACTTCGTTAAAAAGGGCCAATGTAATGGGAGCACCGCCACTCACACAGAGCCTGAGCGATGACAAATCCACGGGCTTACTTACAAAATGGTTTATTAAATGCTGATACATCGTTGGTACACCACTAATGGCCGTGCACTTAAATTTTGTCGTAACCTCTAAAAGTCCCTCAGGCGTGAATTTTTCTAAAAGTACAATACTCGCACCCGCTGCGAGCATCGACTGGAGAACGGCCGTGTGGCCGTTGGAATGAAAAAGAGGACTTGTACATAAAAATCTATCATTTTCTGATAGCTGCTTTCGCTTGGCCAACTGGTGAGCATTGGCGGCAATGGCATTGTGGGAAAGCATTACGGCTTTGGATTTGCCTGTGGTTCCGCTAGTCAGCAGCATGGCAGAAAGATCGTTGTGACTTCTTTGAGCCAAAGATTTCCCAGCAATACCAATCAACTCGACTGGCGACCAAACTTTTAGCGAACTTTGAATTAAAGAAAGATTTAATGGTTCGCCAATGACGAGCTTTGGCTCTGTCAAATCATAGGCGTTCCTCACTTCAAAAGCTGTCAGTCGTGGATTTACTAAAACAGCCGTCGCGCCCGCCCACTGAATTCCATAGAGTGAAATACAAAAATCCGCAGTATTAGGCAAACCTAGAATCACTCGGTCGCCTGGTTTGACACCAGTTTGCACCAGGCCCGAAGCTAATTTACAACTTGCTTCAAAAACATCTGCAAAGGTCAAAACCCTTTCTTTTTCAATAAGAAATATTCTATCGGGCGTAGTTTTAGCTCTATCCTCAAACACGTCGAGCAAGTTCATAGCAGTATCCTCTGTTAGATAAGCGGTTCAGGAACCTGTCTTTTTAATAACTGTCTTGCGACAATTTCAGTCATCATTTCTGGCGAACCTTGAGCGTAAGACCAAATCTTGGCGTCACGGTAATAGCGTTCCACCACATATTTCTGGGTCCCACCAAATCCACCGTAGACTGAGAAAGCCGTGTCTGCCGCGTGAAGCATAGCTTCACCTGCCGCAATTTTAGCTTGTGCCGTTTCAAAAGCATGGGGTTGACCTTGATCTTCTAGCCAACCGGCTCGCCATGTTAATAATCTAGCCGCTTCGATTTTAACTTCAGATTCTGCAATAGGAAATCGCAGGGCTTGAAAATCACCAAGGGGCTTTCCAAAACTAATTCTATTTTGTGCGTACCAAATTGCTGCTTCAAGAGACGCTCGCGCTAGCCCAATAAATCCGCCACAAAGAGTTGTTCGAGTTTTTTCTAATGTTGAAAGAGCAATCTTTAGACCTTGGCCTTCTTCGCCAATTCGATTAAATAGTGGAATTCTCACTTCGTGGAATTCAATTTCTTCGTCTTGATGACCTCTTAAACCTATACAAGAAATATTATCGACAATCTTAAAGCCTGGCCTACTTGTCTCAACCATAAATGCAGAAACACCTTTTGCCCCAGCCGTAGGATCGGTCTTGGCAAAAACCATAATGAAATCTGAAATTCCTGCAAAACTCACATATCGTTTTGCACCTGATAAAACATAGAAATCTCCGTCACGCCGAGCGACTGTATGCATATTGGCTGGGTCACTACCAACGCCAGGTTCGGTCAAGGCAAATGCAGCGTTGATATTTCCTTTAGCAATTTCTGGGAGCCAAGTTTGCTTTTGCTTTTCAGTGCCCGCTAAATTTACTGATTGTGAAAATAAAGCAGCCGCCTCAAGAAGGGCAATGACCACCGGACTATGACCACCGGCTGTGACTTCTTCCATCATTATTGACTGTTCAACCAAACCCTGTTCTGTACCACCGTATTTTTTAGGAATGGGCATGGCCGGGTACCCCTGATCGCCAAAGAGCTTCCAAACCTGTTTTGGCATGCGATCGGTTTTATCTATTTCGCGGGCCATGGGTGCAATGACATTTTTTGAAAAAGTCGCCACTGATTGACGAAAACTTTCTTGACCCTCGGTCAGCGAAAATCCCAATTGTCTATTTGATGTCATAAGGCCACCTCCTCAAGAAGTTCTTTGGCGATAATTGTTCTTTGAATTTCACTGGTTCCTTCAACGATGCGATAAAATCTTGCTTCACGATACATTCTCTCAATGGGCAGTTCGCGCATGTAACCCATTCCACCAAAAATTTGTACTGCACTATCGGCTATAAACCCGAGAGCCTCACTAGAAAATAGCTTTGCAATACCCGCTTGCCGGCGACTGCAGCGCTCCCGATCCACAAGCCACGCTGAATTGTAAGCGAGTAATCTCGCCGCACTTAATTTGGTATCCATATCGGCCAACATAAATTGAATCCCTTGAAAAGAAGAAATGGGTTTTCCAAATTGTTCTCGCATTTTGGCGTATTTTACCGATTCATTTAATAGCCGCTGACTCAGCCCCACAGCAGCGGCGGCTAAGAGCACGCGACCATGAGCTAAAACTTTTAATGCTAACTTTAGCCCTTGGCCCTCGGGCCCTACTCGATTTTTGGCAGGCACTCGACAATCGGTAAACGTGAGTTCGGCCGGTGCGTAACCTCGAGGCCCCATGGTTTCTTGAATTCTTGAGACCTTAAAACCTGGAGTCCCTTTCTCGATGATAAATGTAGAAACCCGATCCCGAACCCCTGGTTCTGAGTTTGTAACAGCCATCACTGTAATAACGTCGGCTGTTGAACCATTGGTCACAAAATGTTTGATGCCATTTAAAACATAAAAATCACCATCTTTAGTAGCCGTCGTTTTTAAGGCTGAAGTGTCAGAACCTGCATGGGGTTCGGTGAGTGAAAAGGCCGAAATGATTTCTCCTGAAGCCATTTTGGGAAGGTAATAGTTCTTCTGCTCTTCAGAACCAGATAAAATAATCGATTGTGACCCAAGGCCGATATTATTTGTAACCAAAGATCGATAAACGCTGTGGCACCAACCCAATTCTTCAATAATCAATGCCGTGGTCAGACAATCAAGGCCTAGTCCCCCATATTGCTCTGGGATTGTCAGGCCAAATAGACCCATGGCCTTCATCTTATCAATGACGTCGGGAGCAACCTTACCTGTTTCTTCAATTCTTTTTTCATTGGGAATAAGTTCATTTTGTACGAGACTGCGAATTTCTAGACGTAAATCCTCTGCTTCTTTTGAAATTTCAAAGTCCATCAGGCCCCCTCACTCATTGCTGTAAAATAAAAATCTGAAACGCGACCTGTGCGCTCTGGCTTGAACACGGCCTTAACTCGCATTCCTACTTTTGCTTTAGAAGGATCATCCATTTCCACATTGGTAAGAACAACAAAGTCCGTCTCATCAAGACTGACGTAGGCACAAATACATGGAGTTTTTCCTGTGATAAGTGAGGTCCCTTTGTAGATCGTCGTGTAAGAAGCGATTTTGCCTGTGCCGGGTAATTCAACCCACTGAGTTTCACCGTAACAGCGAGAACAATTTTTTCTTGGAGGGCAATAGGTGAAATCGCAAGCTTCGCATTTGGCTCCAAGTAATTTTCCGTAATCACGGAGAGCTCTGAAAAAAGCTGATTGGCCACCGTAAGTATACTTATAGGTGACTTTCATGACATCTGGGATTTCAAGAGGGCTAAACAGGTCTTTTTTCCCGTCAAATTCGCTGCTAAATGCTTTTTCAACGTCAAAGGGAGTAACACCAATTCGAGAAGCTTCTGTTTCAATCCATTTAGTCTTATCGGTTTGAGTAAATTGCCAGTCTTTTGCCATATCTTTTTTATGCATTGTACCCACCTTTTGCTAAAACAATACAAACAGTCCACGCACAGGCGATTCCACCTATGCTTTGAACAAGACCGCGGCGAGGATCATCGAGTTGTCGCCTTCCTGCTCGTCCTTGGAGCTGATTATAAATTTCTATAGTTTGCATGATGCCCGTGGCACCAACAGCATGACCACAACCAATGAGTCCGCCACTGGTGTTCACAGGAAACGAACCGTTTCGCTCCGTGATATTTTGATCGATGAGATGACCGCCTTCACCTTCTTCACATAAAAAACAATCTTGATAGGCCATGATTTCGGTACCGGTGAACGCGTCATGTAGTTCGGCAAGATCAAGTTCTTGCCGTGGCTTAGTAATTCCTGCCATTTTGTAAGCTCTTTTAGCGGCCTGGCGACTTGCCTCAAAGGTATATAGATTTTCTCGATTTCCTAAAATAGCGTAATCTAAACTTGCCCCTAAACCGGTTATCCAAATCGGATTTTTACAGATTTTTTTAGCCTTTTCTTCTGAAGCCAAGATCACGCAACTAGACCCTTCAGAATAAAGACAGTTGTCATAAAATCTAAATGGGTAAGCAATCATGGGAGAATTCATCACGTCTTCTAAAGTTAGAACTTTTCCACTTTGGGCGATGGGATTAAGAGCCGCATTGCCATGATTTTTTACTGAAACTTTAGCCATTTGTTCGGCCGTTGGATTACCATATTTTTTTTGATGGGCAATGACCGCTAATGCAAAAGATGCTGCGGCCGTTCGACCGGTTGGTTGTTCGTACGTCATGTCGGCCGTATAAGAAATACTCTTTAGTACCTCAGGAGAAGATTGGCCCATTCGGTAGTCAAAACAATCGCTGCATTTTTCTACACCTAAAACCATGGTAAGATCGCTTTGTCCTGAAGCTACTTCCATAAATCCGGCACGAATTGCAGACCCGCCCGTAGCCCCCCCCGTGTTTACCCGCATAGAAGGCTTACCGCCCATTCCTAGATAATCGTGAACATAGAGGTCAGGCTGCACTTGGCGTTCAAACAAATCATTGTATATTCCGTAGACCGTACTCTCTACGTCGGTGTGTTTGATTTCGGCATCGGTGAATGCGTCTTTGGCCGCATCAAAAGCTAATTCAAAGTAAGTTTTATCTATAAATCGTGGTTTAAATGGCGTTGTCCCAACACCGACAATGGCAACCCGTCTCATGAAATATTCCCCTCTCATGTTTAGTAAATATCTTCACTCTAATCTTGATTCTCGACCAGAAAAAACAGCGACAAGTTCGCCACAGACTTAAGTCTTAAGTTTCAAAAAAATATAAGACCTTTGTCCAAGTATACGTGCTCAAAATTTTGGACTCTAATATTTGCGGAGGAACTATCTATGGAAAAGTCATTCACCAATATCGCAGAAGCATTTTGGCACCAAGTTACTAAGAACAAAAACCGTCTCTGTTTGTCAGAAAAGATAAATGGCAAATGGCATAATTTAACTTGGCACCAAGTTGGTGAGAAAACAGCACGCATGATTTCGGCATTTAAAAAAATGGGGTTTCAAAAAGGTGATCGCCTCGTTGTTTTAGCAGACAATTGCCCTCAGTGGATCATTACAGATTTTGCAGCCATGACGGCAGGACTAGTCACTGTACCTATTTACGCAAGTCAAACAGAGGAGCAAATTCGATACATTGTTAATCACTCTGAAGCAAAATTCGCAGTCGTTAAAGGAAAACAAAGATTATCTAAACTTATGAATTTAGAACTAATTACAAAAATAATTTTCATCGATAATGAGGAAGTGCCTAAGAGCGAAAAAATAATTTCTTTTGAAAACTTTATCGCAGGTGGCGATCCCACTTATCATTTTCACGAGCTTCAAACCAAACTTATTGCTCCAGAAAATCTAGCCACCATCATGTACACGTCCGGCACCACTTCTCAACCCAAGGGTGTAATGCTCAGCCACGAAAATCATATGGCCCAATCAAAATCATTGGACACAAGGTCACAAAGAACAATTGATGATATCATACTCTCTTATCTCCCGCTCTCTCACATTACTGAGAGGGCGAATATATATCGGCAAGCCCATGTCGGTTATCTCATATGCTTTGGCGGAGGCTTCGATACCCTTACTCAAGATTTAAAAGAGCTTCGCCCCACAAGCTTTGTAGCAGTTCCAAGAATTTGGGAAAAATTTCAAGAAGGTATCCTTCAAAGAGTCAAACAGGCTTCTCCCTCAAGACAAAAACTCTTTGAAGAGCTCCAAATTTTGGGTCGCGAAGCCATGGCACTACGGCAAAATGGTTATGACCTCCCTGTTTTTTCTGCCATAAAATTCAATTTACTTCAAAGACTTATAGGGAAGAAAATAAAACGAAATCTCGGCCTTGATCGATGTCGCTATTTTGTCAGCGGTGCCGCCCCGATCTCTTTGGATACCATGGGTTTTTACTATGCTCTTGGGATTCGAATTGTCGAAGCTTACGGTCTCACCGAATGTTCGGGCGGAAGCCATATGAACCTCAGAGAAAGTCCTGCATTTGGCACCGTTGGTCCCCACCTTGATGGCGTTGAATGCAAAATTGCCGAAGATGGCGAAATACTCTTAAGGGGTAAGAGCATCAGTATCGGCTATTTCAAAGAGCCCGAACTGACGGCAGAAACGTTTAAAGATGGATGGCTGTATACTGGCGATATCGGACATTGTGATTTTAAAGGAAATCTAAAAATTACAGATCGCAAGAAAAACATTATCGTAACTTCAGGTGGAAAAAACGTGGCCCCTACTCCCATCGAGGCTCATATCAAGAAACACCCCATGGTCAGTCAGGCCGTCGTTATTGGTGATCGAAGAAAGTATTTAACTGCTCTCATTACTTTATCCGGCGGGACTCAAACCAACGAGGCTCAAGTACAAATTCAGAATCATATTGATGAAATCAATTCTCATCTGCCAAGCTACGAAACCATTAAGAAGTTTTCGATTTTGGACAAAGACTTTAGTGTGGAAGGTGGCGAGTTGACACCCACACTGAAGGCCCGCCGAAATTACATTCAAGAAAAATACACAGAACTCATTGATACCATGTACTGATTCTGAAACTCGCCCTGGTCTTGGGCCTTCGTAGAGCTGGTCCATGGCTAAAATCCAGAAAAGGACCATATCACTGCATTTTGCCCCTTCAAAAACCCCACCAAGATACAATTTTTATTGCATCCCATGACGGGAATTCTTTGGTGGAGGGGGCGAGGGAATGTCTCTTAAATCTACTTTTTGTTTAATTTCGTTATTAAA
>JAHFAE010000137.1:0-5436 GCA_023250675.1 Oligoflexia bacterium
CGTTTCTCGGTGATTTCATCAATGGGGAATTCGTCAAAGCCATTAATGGAAATGGTTCTATTGATAAAAAAAGTCCAGCAGACATTAAAGAGACTGTCATTGAGTGTTTCTACAAATTTGATCAGATAAATTTGGCTTGTGATGCAGCAAGGCGCGCTTTTCGTGGATGGGCTAGTCTTTCTACCGACGAAAGAAAAAATAATATTCTTAAACTAAAAGAGTCTTACATTAATGGCGCACAAGAATTGGCCACACTTATTTCTCGAGAGGTCGGTAAACCTCTTTGGGAGTCTCAACAAGAAGTTCAAACCATGATCAACAAGATAGACGTGACCTTAAACGAGTCTTTGAACCTTGTTAAAGAAAAAAAATTTGAAAATGCTGTCAGCACGACGCCAGGTTTTTTAAGGTTCAAACCCCGGGGCGTGATGGCAGTTATTGGCCCCTTTAATTTTCCGGGACATTTGCCCAATGGCCATATTATTCCTGCATTAGTAACTGGCAACACAGTCGTCTTTAAACCCAGCGAACTAACACCGGCTGTCGGGCAATTTATGGCACAACTTTTTGAAAGAGCAGAATTTCCCAAGGGTGTTTTTAATATGGTTCAAGGCAATGGTGAAACAGGCAAACGCCTTGCCATGCACGAATCAGTGGAAGGGGTTTTGTTCACGGGCTCCTATGAAACGGGATTTCGCATAAAACAAGATACTCTGCCTCATTTTTGGAAGATTTGCGCACTAGAAATGGGTGGAAAAAACGCGAGCATTGTTTGGGATGATTGCGATCTTAGAAAAGCCATTTATGAAAATGTAGTTGGCGCCTACATTACATCAGGCCAACGGTGTAGTGCTACAAGCAGAATAATCGTGAGACGCTCTATTGCGGCTAAATTTATTTATGGATTCCATAATGCTTCAAAAAAATTATCTATTAATTATCCCCTGGAAAATCCCTTTATGGGTCCTCTCATAAATGCCGCAAGTGTTGATAAATATCTTCGGTTTCAAGGTATTGCAGGAAGAGAAAACTGTGAGGCCGTCATGCGTGGAAAAGTTCTAGAAATATCTCGAGAGGGTTACTATGTTACACCGAGTATTTATCTTGTGCCGAAAGTTGACGCCAACAGTATTTATCAAAAGACTGAAGTTTTTGGCCCCAATGTCGCCATCTACCAAGTGGATGATATTGGTGAGGCCTTGCACATTGTAAATCAGTCTAGCTATGGCTTGGCCCTATCTGTATTTTCAAATGATCGAGAAATTTATGAAGAAGCTTTTAGCAAAACGCGAATGGGTTGCATAAATTGGAATCGTTCAACAGTAGGGGCCAGCGGCAAGCTCCCCTTCGGTGGTATGGGAAAGTCTGGCAACAATCAACCTACGGGGACTTTTGCTATTTACTCTTGTACTTATCCTGTATCTTGTCTCGAAGACAACACGCCATTGGCAGACGGTAAGTTTTTGCCGGGAATGAATTTTGACCAGTGAAAAAACTCTTTCATGTCCTATTTGCTCTGGCGTCCCTTGCTTTAGTAGTAGAAGTCATTAGAGATTCTTATTTTTTCTTGTCCCCTAATTCCCCGGACCCATCATTTAGAATAATATTGATAGAACCAGGAAATTTTATCAAAACTTCTGACCTTCTTTATAAAGAGGGTCTAATCAAAGATTCCAAAAGATTTTTTTGGTTGGCGCGCCTTTTAAGAATGAGCTCTAAGGTTAGGGTGGGTGAGTATGAAGTTAAAATGGATATGTCGCCTTTTGATATCTTAAAAGTGATCACGTCAGGAAAAAGTGTTCTGCACGCCGTGCATATTCCGGAAGGATTTAATATTGATCAAATCGCCGATGACTTAGCTTCAAAAAATCTCGTTGATCGTACAGAATTTATTAATTTGGCCAAAGATACAAAAATGGCCAAATTACTGGGCATTAACGATATCTCTCTTGAGGGGTATCTCTATCCTGAAACTTATAGTTTTACGCATTTTACGGGTGAACGGGTCATTCTTAAAACCATGGTTGAAAAATTTAAAGAAGTTTACAGTCGGGAGATCAAATTTGCCGCAGAGAGACAGAAGGCCAGCATGCATGACGTTGTTGTTTTAGCGAGCATGATTGAAAAGGAAACGGGAGCGCCCGAAGAACGTCCAATTATTTCCAGCGTCTTTCACAACAGGCTTAAACTAAAAATGCTTCTACAAAGTGACCCTACTGTTATTTATGGTAAAAAAACAGAGAGGATGAATATTACGAAGGCGGATCTTTTGACACCAACGCCGTACAACACCTATACAAGAAAGGGCCTTCCCGCCGGGCCCATTTCGAATCCAGGGAAAAACAGTCTCCTAGCTGCCATTGAGCCCGCCGACACCAAATATCTTTATTTTGTTAGTAGAAATAATGGCACCCATTACTTTAGTGCGACTTACGCTGAACATAACCAAGCCGTTAAGGTCTATCAGCAAAATGCTGCCGCTCGACGCGGCAAGAGTTGGCGCGATCTGGGTAAAAATAAACAATAAATTTCTTTTGGATTTTCGTTGACCCTCGCCGGGTTAATGCAATGATTCTAATGTTGTGAACCAGTCGGAGAAGCCTATGAAAAAACTTTTAGGGCTTGGCGCCCTTTTGTTTTTTGTCCATAATTCTTCATTTGCAGACATGAATATTTTAATTCTCGACGGCGAAGGGCCTGGCGGAAAAGTATACGCTGCTGGGCACGTGGCCATGCATTTTGATCGCATTTGCCCTGATGGGGGCCCTCTTCGCCTCCGGCTCTGTCATCGAGGTGAAATGGGCGGAGTATTCAATCGCTACGAAAAAATAAGCCATGAAAAATATGATTGGATAATTCAACCTTACTACTACTATCTATACGGTGTTGCCGAGTCAGACCAAATTCCCCTCTACGTCAACCGAAAAACCGATAGTCTTCTTATAGACCGTGCCTATGAAGAAACTCATACAGACGAAGTGATAAAGCGAAATCCAGATGGCACTCCAGGCTGGGGATTCTGGAGAAAATCATTTGCTCAAACGGCTTTGAGGGGTATTTACAGTTTTAAACTCAAGACCACCGAAGAAGACGATTTAAAAATCATCAAAGCCATTAATGAAACGCCCAATGAGAGTCATTTTAATTTGATCTTTAAGAACTGTGCAGCTCTTCCCCGTGAGATCATTAAGATGGTCTACCCAGATTTGCCCGCCGATATTGAAAGTTTTGGTATGAAATCTCCAAAGGGTGTAGCCACGGATATTGTAAAAATGATGGAGGAAGGGGACCACGGTCTTTTGACGATTAAAAGATATAGCCAATTGCCAAGTGCAATTGCGCGAAGCACAGAGACCCTTTATCCAGCTGAAAATTTATTAAAAAATCCTATTTGGATGATCCCCGCTATCCTTTTTGCACCCTACGCGTTTGTAGGAGCCGCCATTTATTATGGAATTATCTCACCTTTTAGTTTGCCCAAGCAATATCACAACTTTGCCGATGAGGTTCTATCGAATTTCACAATGGAAGCCATTTCTATCCAAAAAGAACAAGAAATCTACGAAGATAATTTAAAGCATGCCGAAGCTATAGGTGATTCCCGTGAAGTTTTGACATGGCTCAGTAAACTCGCAGAGACCTATGCGCGAAATAAAATAATTGGAAATGCCAAAAAAGCTCACCAAGACTTGATTTTTGGCACCAAAGAACAATGGAAGGAATATTCAAGATATTTTGAAATACTCATTCATAAAATTCAAGAGACCCCTCTTTTACCCAAAGAAGTTAGAGAAATCTTAAGTTCATTTAAAAAATCGGGAGACCTTTCTAAAAGGGTATACAAAGTTTTCGATACTCGGGGAGAGTTCTCGATAGATAAATCCGGAAACCTACAAATGCAACTAAAGCTTTTAAGTGGCGAAACCTTAAGCGGTGGAATTACCAAATCTACTTTACCTTTTGGGAATCCCACCTTGGGATTCTTAATTTTTGCATCAAAGATAGACCAAAATCTGGCAGGTAAGACCCGAAATCGAGACACTATTGACGTCATGACATCGGATTGGAGATTGCTCCAATACTCAGCTTGCCAGCTAAGTCACTGCAAAAATTAAGGTGAAAAATCCGAAAGTCTGACGATTTGAGACGAGTAATTTTTAAGGTCGACTTTTTTGCCGAGCTCTCGGGAGTGCCTTCGATAGTTTGAGAGACATCGGGCTCGTACGGCATCAACAAGTTCTTTATTGTCAGCACAGGATTTATAGAAATCTAACGACATCTCTCTAAGATCTGGGTGCCTTTCAAGAATCTCAGCTACGTTTGAGAGTTGGGTGGCCCCCTCCAAAAGTTGTCTTGGCGCATGGTGGGCCTCTTCTTCAGTAAGATTTTCTAAATCAGATTTTTTGGGAAGTGCTCTTCGAGCTGATTCTAAAATTTCCTCAAACCTTTCTTTTGAATAATTACCGTCTTCAGCAACAATTCGTATAGCTGGGGCGGGGGCACTCTTATGGGGTACATAAATGCTATTTGGCTCAGGCGGCGGTTCTGAAACGACAGAAGGAGTTTCAGTTTTCGTGGTTGTTTGTACGGGCATCATTGGTTTTCTTTGAAGATGAATGGCATACCAAGATAGAAAGATAAATCCAGAAACGAGAATGAGTTTTCTAACTGCCATATTTTTTATATTCCCTCAGGGTCTGCATCCCAAACTTCTTGGCCGATGATGCGGTCAAAGGAGTCAAGGGCTAATATTTTCAAAAGTTCAGCTTCTGAAGTCGTGCATGAAGTATTGGCCACGCAATTTTCAGCTGCCGCCTCTTCAAACAAGGCATTTATTAAGTATGGCCCATTGCTGTTTCGATCGCAAGCGGCCAGATTGGCATAAGTATGATCGGGCGGACAAATGGCGTGGGCAAAACCCAATGATTTTGCACGGCCATCACTATGATGGGCTTCATGTAACAATGTGCTGATTCTAAAAACCGAATTTGAAAGTGCGTCAGGCACCTTTTTATTAATTAAGAATTCAAATAATCCTTCGCCAATTTTTAGTAATCCAACCCTGGGAGAATTCAAGCCTAAGATCTGGTCGTCGAACTTGTATCCGACTAAGGTATTTTCTCGTTTGCCTTCAAGGTAAATGCCAGTTCCAATATTAGACATTGTGGTTTTAAACTGGGATTCCTTTTGGCTCGTTGAAAAGGTGGCACTTTTTTCAATGAGCCCGATTGAAAATTGTTGGCGACGTTCCATTGGTGGATTTTCTATGTCGGGGAAAATGCCAGGGTACTGATAGGGGTATTTTGTTTGGAGGCGATAGATTCTTTCAAAGATTTCTTCTTCTCCGCCTATTACATAACCAACCCGTGTGGTAAGCCACTTTTTGATGGTTTGATCGTTAATACTTTTGATTTGCATTAATTTTTGGAGCTCTTC
>JAHFAE010000137.1:5446-6260 GCA_023250675.1 Oligoflexia bacterium
CGTGGTTCATTTGTTGGGCTTGGGGCAGCGGTACAGATTTTGAAAACAAGATTTCGCGACCAAACGAATTCGAGGCGCTGATTAATGCGCAAAAAGAAAGAAAAATTAAGAACTTCCTTTTCAAACACATCTATTTAGAGGGTTTTCCTCTCCTGGCTTTTACTTGTACGATTCTGATGTTTCCATGTAAAGAGAAAATTACTGCCGTTCAGAGTTATGGCTGTATCTAAAAAGCAAACTCGCAAACCTATCGAGAGTTAAAAGCGGTATTTGCTCAATAGCGACTTTGCCTGACTTCGAATCAAAGGATTTTGGGAATGAGTCGCCGCCAGAATATTTTGAAATGCCAAGGGGGCTAAAACGGGTCTTTCGCGGGATAAATACGAATCTAAAGCCTTGAGTGCCACAATTTGTGGATACGAAAGTGTGACCTCGCTGCCTGATTCGGCGTGGGCATCGCCTTTCGTAATTTGAGACCTATCTTTACAGTCGGCTAAACTATAGCAGGGAGATTCCGCTAGTACCTCGCCCATGAATTTCATGTCGCTTTTTTCTTGGATGTTGCGACCGAGGAGAAAAACAATGGTCCCTTTTTCATTTAATTTCTCTGGGGCGAGCTGTTGATATTTTTTCTTAAACAAAAATTTCGCCGAATTCGAAAGTGTTCGAAGGTCCGTGTCGAGTCTGGGATCGTTATCATTTCTTGAATCAAGAATTTCGTTTAGAATAAAAAGTTTGTTTTGAACCTGACTTTCAATAGAGCCCGCTGTGGTTATACCTTCGGGGGTTATTTTCTGTGGCTTATTTGCATCCG
>JAHFAE010000038.1:0-3961 GCA_023250675.1 Oligoflexia bacterium
TTCTAGAGCTTTCATCTTCTACAACTAGCTCACCCGCCCCACCATGTTTTAGTAATTCAAGACCCAATGCATTTTCAAAACTAGCTTGACGAGGCTGGGAAGAAACAAGAGATCCGCCAAAAAGGCTTCCTCTGTGATTAGCCAAACTTTCTAAATCTATTTTTGAGAATAAAAGTTCTGTTAATAATTTTGTTTTCCCTGACCCAGTAAGTCCTGACAATACGATTAAAGGGGGTAAGTTTTGAATTGCCGCCAGAAGTTCTGCGCGAAGGGCCTTATAACCTCCGGTGATCGTCTGAACTTTTGTGCCTGATTCGCCAAGCCAAGTTTGCGCCGTTCTGGAGCGAAGTCCCCCTCGCCAGCACATGACAGCCTTTTGAACTGCATTTGAGCTTATAAGTGCATTTTGCCATTTCCGAGTTCGAGCTTCGCGATACGGACCAACGAGCTCGTGACCCAAATCAATGGCTTTAGATTGACCCTGTTTTTTAAATGTCGTTCCTACAGCAGCTCTTTCAACATTATTGAGAATAGGAATATTTATAGTAGAAGGAATATGGCCTTCTTCGAATTCGCATTCAGAACGCACGTCAATAATATAAGCTTTCGCTTCAGACGAAAGGGTCATGAATTTTAAAATTTCTTGAGGCGATACAGTACCGTTCATCAATGCAACCCGTACCGACCATGCCACGAACAGAGTTAAAAGTTCCAGGGAAATTCTAAAGTGCCTAACCCTTTGACATCTACTAAATTTTTACAATGTGACAGTGTTGGGCACCCTTCAGACTTCAAATAAGACGTCAAATAAGCTCCCTTATCTACTAAGACCGGCTTGTGCCGTCGGCCCCTAGTTTGCAAGATTAGGCCTACTATGAGACGTGTGCTTAGATTTCTGGCTCTCATTATTGTAAACGCGCAATTCGCGTTTTCTTCACCTATTCAAGGCCAACCTGAACAAATTCTAACTAATCAGGAAGAATCTCAGCAAACTCCCATTCTTATAAGTCCCCTTGAAGGCATAAATACTGCTGATGTCGCCGAAGAAATTCTGAAAAACGATCCTGACGCCATCGTCTTAGCTCCTGAATCTCAAATTCAGAATATTGTAAAACATAGACCCAACACTCTAAATACAATATTAATGCTTATCCCTTTTGCCTATGGGAATCGAGTTTATCTTACAATCCCGACATATACTTGGCTCCAATCTCTCTCGACTTTAACTTTTAACACTACTCTCTTGACCAATTTAAGTTTTAGGTTAGATCGGTATTCACGAATCCTGAATGCGGGCGGAAAAATATTTTCTAAAAGCATTTCAAAACTTCGAATCGTCGACCAAGAAAAATGGCAAGAGTCCCTGGAAACTGCCGGGAGCATGCTAACCGTAGCGAGCATTAATTATTTTGTTTATTCTGCTCTCCATTTATTTTCCCAATTACCAGATTGGAAAAGAGCTCTATTAAGTGTAGAAGGGCAAGAACATATTATGGCGTTATCCGCGGTGAGTGTAGTGAGCGGAGTATTTTGGGGTTTACGTCAAAAAGACATAGACAAATTGCCCGAGAACCAAAGACCAATTAGCAGACAAGGTTTTTCTACTTTCACCACTCTGAGAATGGCCATAATTGGATTTTTCGTACCCGGCATCGTTGCGGCAAAAGGACAGCTGAGCCTTACAGAATTTCTGCTTAGGAGCGCCCCCTTGTACATTTCAGCCGGCATAGGGTTAAAATTTTATTTAGGGGGCGACGAATTTATTTTGCGAAATCCAAAACTTGCAAAAGCAATTCATGGTTTTGATTCGCTCATGCTGCAAATTGATAAGACCATCACTGAAAAAAGCAAGCGCCTTGCTAAAGCTATAGGCTCTTCTGTTTCTGAATTTTGCCTAAATTACCTCGACGCGGTGGGCACGTCATTTCTTCCATAATCCCATTTCGGTTAGAAGAATTATCAACGATAAAGTTGAAATTGGCATTAAGCGCTCAGTTCATATAGCGACAGCCTTGGGGCTGAGTCCGTCCCGACTTTTTTTTCCAAATGGAGTAGAGGATTCTTATTCTAAAGAAGTCCATCGCGTTCAACAAATTTCTGCCAAAATCATGAAGAAAAAAGTAGGTTAAAAATTAGCGAACTTCAGACTATCTTAATCGTCCTGGGCGAATGTCAGAGAATAAAGCGGGGGCCACTCCCCAAAATCGATTTACAACATTCAATAACAAGACCTAGACCATTATTCAAAAGTGCACTGACACAAATTTAGAATTCCCACCCTCCCACATTAGAAATCCCTCAATTATCAAGGACATAGTGCCGAAAACGATACGTGTAGCAGTAGACGGATTAGATTTTAAACTTAGCTTTACGGATTAAGGATTAAAGTGGGTTTACTTAATCAAATTTGGCTTTGCCAATTCCGGTGTGTCGTTGTCATCGGAGCACTCCTCCTTTTCCCACAATCATTACATGCCACTTCTCAAAATCGCCTCAAGGGTCAGGCTTCGACAACAATTGCGGATACTGCTCCCATCTTATTGAGCACCGGTGTTTTAATGGCAACTCCTGAAGGGGGTGCCATCGAATTTGATGGGACAAATCTTTATTACACCAGTGAAGGTAATTCGCGAAAAATCGTTGGATCATCAAGTGCGATTTTGACAGTAAGTAAGGCCGTTGCAACTGATAGTAGCGGCAACTTAGTTACATCAGGCACCTCGAGTACGGAACTAGGATATTTAGCAGGTGTAACAAACACCAATGGTGGCATTGTTTATGGCAACGGAGGAAAACTTGCAACAACGGCAGCCGGAACATTGGGACAGGTATTAACTTCAAATGTCGAAGGTATTCCCTCATGGACAACCGCCACTAACGCCGGCAGCGCATCGACAATTGTTAAACGAGATGCCACAGGCAACTTTACAGCCGGCACAATTACCGCCACATTAACTGGTACTTCGAGTTTAGACTTGCCGCTCAGTGGTGGAACAATGACCGGCACAATCACTGGTAGAGCATCGACGACTATCGCTAGCACCTCAGCGATAAAACTTCCGACGGGTGTATTGATGGCTACTCCAGAAGGTGGCGCCATCGAATATGATGGAACTTCTTTGTTTTATACCGATGCAGGCAATACCCGCCGGACATTATCTTTTTCCAGCACAACGCTTTCTACAAGCAAAGCCATGGCAACAGATGGTAGTGGAGTTGCCTCTGTATCTGCGACTACTAGCCTAGAGCTTGGATATTTATCAGGTGTAACAAATACGAATGGTGGAATTGTTTATGGTAACGGTGGCAAACTTGCAACAACGGCAGCCGGTACAGCAGGGCAAGTATTAACTTCAAATGTCGAAGGTATTCCCTCATGGGTAGCGGCCACAAACGCCGGCAGTGCATCGTCAATTGTTAAACGAGATGCCACAGGGAATTTTACAGCCGGCACAATCACGGCAACTCTCACTGGATCAGCCAGTCTAAATCTCCTCCTTACTGGTGGCACCATGACCGGCACAATTACGGGCCTTGCCTCAACTACCATAGCAAGTACTTCTCCCATTAAGTTAGCCAAAGGAGTGCTCATGGCTACGGCCGAAGGCGGGGCCATTGAGTATAACGGAACTTCATTATTTTATACGACTGAAGGCAACACGAGACGAACACTGGCTATTACTGCATCAGCAGCGTTAACCGCAAGTAAAGCATTGGCAAGCGATAGCAGTGGATTAATCGCCACATCAGGCACCACAGACACTGAACTTGGATATCTATCTGGAGTATTAAACACGAATGGAGGGATTGTTTATGGTAACGGTGGCAAACTTGCAACAACGGCAGCCGGAACAGTAGCAGGGCAGGTATTAACTTCAAATGTCGAAGGCATTCCCTCATGGGTAGCGGCCACAAACGCCGGCAGTGCATCTTCAATTGTTAAACGAGATGCCACAGGCAA
>JAHFAE010000038.1:3971-26205 GCA_023250675.1 Oligoflexia bacterium
CGGCAGCCGGAACAGTAGCAGGGCAGGTATTAACTTCAAATGTCGAAGGCATTCCCTCATGGGTAGCGGCCACAAACGCCGGCAGTGCATCTTCAATTGTTAAACGAGATGCCACAGGCAACTTTACAGCAGGTACGATTACAGCCACATTAACTGGTACTTCTACTTTGGATTTGCCGCTCAGTGGTGGAACAATGACCGGCACGATTACGAGCCGTGCCTCAACAACGATTGCAAGTACTTCTCCCATTAAGCTCGCCAAAGGAGTGCTCATGGCAACTGCCGAAGGTGGGGCCATTGAGTATAACGGGACGTCATTGTTCTACACTACCGAAGGCAATACGAGACGAACACTGGCTATTTCTGCCGCAGCAGCGTTAACCGCAAGTAAAGCATTGGCGAGCGATAGCAGTGGATTAGTCACCACATCAGGCACCTCAGACACAGAGCTTGGATATCTATCTGGAGTATTAAACACGAATGGAGGGATTGTTTATGGTAACGGTGGCAAACTTGCAACAACGGCAGCCGGAACAGTAGCAGGGCAGGTATTAACTTCAAATGTCGAAGGCATTCCCTCATGGGTAGCGGCCACAAACGCCGGCAGTGCATCTTCAATTGTTAAACGAGATGCCACAGGCAATTTTACAGCCGGCACAATCACGGCAACTCTCACTGGATCGGCGAGTCTAAATCTCCTCCTCACTGGTGGCACCATGACAGGCACTATCACAGGTCGGGCATCGACGACTATTGCGAGCACCTCAGCGATAAAACTCCCAGTTGGTGTTTTGATGGCAACGCCTGAAGTTGGTGCCATCGAATATGACGGAACAACCCTCTTCTACACCAATTCGAGTAATTCACGAAAGCCCTTAGCAATAAGTCTAAAAACATGTGCCATTATTATTGGCGCCGAAAACGGATCAACACTTGGTACCGCAGACATCGGCCCCCAAAAGAGACAGTGCTTTATAACAGCTGCATCGACTATTGTTGAAGTTAATGTTTCTGCTGATGCGGGCACGGCCACGGTTCAAGTAGGTAAGAATAGTGCTGGAACGGTTACAAATTTATTGAGCGCTGCATTAGCGACGGCCGCATCAGGTGGCATAGCCTGTTCAAAAACTACGTCTGTTACTGGAATCGATGGAGCAACCTCCTGTACGAATACTCTTACAACCACGGCTGTGGCCGTGGGAGACTATCTAGAAACAGTCAGCTCTACAACGGCTTCAACTGCCAAAAGGATGTCTATCTTTATAGTCTATACAACGCCGTAGTTAAAAAATATTGATTTCACCTTGAAATTGTTGGGACAATAACCTCAAATTACGCTGACGGCGGGAGTGATTATGACTGAATACTTCATTTCTAAATTGAAATTAATCTCGTCATTATTTATTCTATTTTTTCTACTCTTACTTTCTTATGATGCAAAATGTGCCTTGGCAGTTGATGTCACTGTTGCCGGCACCGAGCGACTATCTTTAAGCAATGGCAGTACCTTTGCTTCTAATTCGGTTACAACCACAGTGGCAAATACTTTGGTACTGGCTATTATTTCGATCAACCCCTATGACTCAGGCGTTACTTTATCAGCATCTGCTGTTTCTGGTGGTGGTCTTACTTTTACTTACGTTTTAAGATATAATGCTGGCAACGGGTCAGCAGAAGTTTGGCGAGCCTTGGCCACTTCTGTACTCTCAGCTCAAACCATAACTGCCACATTAAGCACCACGGGCGGCGCTAACAGGGCTACTGGGTTTGTCACTATTATCGCGTTTAGCGGTGTAAGTCCAACGGGGACCAATGGCTCCGGTGCTGTTGGAGCCACAAATAACGGGGGTAGCGCAAGTGGACTCCCATCGGTGGCCGTCACAACTACTAGGGATAATTCGTGGGTCGTTGGCGCTTTTTTCAATTGGAACAGTTCAACATCACAAACACCTGGATCAAGTCAGACAGTTTTTGGTAGCGCCACGGTGGATGGCGGTGGTCTTTATTGGGGGCAAAGGATGAATGGTACAACAGCATCAAGCGGAACTTCTGTTACACTTAACGATACTGCACCTTCAGCTCAAGAATGGTCTGGAGCAATTTGCGAAGTATTGCCACCTTCGGCGCTGCACCGAGTAATCCAGTATTAAAATTGGTAGCGGGGGCCGGATTTGAACCGACGACCTTCGGGTTATGAGCCCGACGAGCTACCAGGCTGCTCCACCCCGCGGCATGTCCAAAAATAGACGAACCTATGGTTTACATCCATTTGGCACGAAACGTCAAGGGGTCAATTTCGTTCATTTTTTTGGGGCTGGTTCGTCAGCAGCATGTTTTACAACCGCCGCACAAAGCTTGGGTGCTCGAAAGTGGCGAGTCCCCGCCCCTAATGATTTGTAACAATTTTCATCGGGTTGGCAACCAACTATTGAATGGGCCGGTTCGACAAGCTCTAATTTAGCAGCTCCTACGGGGGCCGAAACCACATGCCAATTGCCTGATTTGGTGATTTGCAAGAAGGCATTTTCCATATCTAGCTTGAAATAAAAACTGCTCCCCATCACAAACCAAGGACCATCAGTAGCGGGGACCTTCCAAGACCGAAAAGGCACACCTTTTTTATCAAGCTCGTCCACAACGGTGGCTTCGATACCTGAATCATGAAGAGGAATATCTTTTAAAGTTCCATCCTTAACTAAAACCCGTGCCATTTTATTTTCAATAATATCAGAAATAAAAACTTGATGAACCGCACCCTTACAACTAAATCGGCAGTTCTCGTAAACCACATCGAGGCTATCAAAATTTTTAGATATAACATTCATTGGTACCGGCAATCCGTAGGTGCGCCGAAACTCATTAATACTAGCAATAAAATCTGGAATGTGGTGATGCCGCAAATCACTATCGTTAACTATGGAACCTAGTTCATTATGATATTTTTTAAAGTTTGGATTGGCCACACAGTTTTTTAAATCAAGTTGCCCCAAACTTTCACCCGAATTACCTTCATTGACTTTACCAATAGGAGCGCCACTAAGAGCGGGATTTTCAACAGTAGTACTTTCGTTACCAATAATAATGGCACGGGAATTGGAATCCCCCCAACCAATTCTCAATTTTTTAGCTGCATAAAATGAAGAGCCCAGAAAAAACAAAAGCGCTATCCCCAGAAATATTATTTTTTTCTTTGGATTCATGGCTTACGATTCAAAAGTGATTTTAGTTGGCACGGCAAATTCTTCATTTTTCTCTTCTTCATTTTCTTCAATAATATCAGCCAATGCTTGAGCGATATTGGTTGGATTAGCAGGCAATGGTTGCGCTGCTTTCATAGAAAGCGTATCCATTTTTTGGTCATAGCGCGTGAGCCATTTAATATCTGTGTCACTGATGACTTCTCCAATAATTTTTCTTTCTCTAATGTCTTGAGCACGTTCTTGATCGCGCCTTTCACGCTCTTTTATCTTTTCTTGTTCAAAAAATTCAGAGCTTGTCGAGATTTGAGCCAGATCGTCAGTGATGGTCACCAATTCTGATTCACTTTCTGAATAGCTCTTTCCAGGAGCTAGGCCGGTTTTTTCAGACAGCGTTTCTAAGGTATCGCCCCCTTCAATTTCTTTATTTTCCCCAATTCCTTCAGGAATAAGCTCGTCAATTTCACTTAATGTTGGTAATTCTCGAATATTTCTGAGCCCAAATAGTTCTAAGAATTCTTTAGTTGTTCCGTAGAGCATGGGCTTACCTGGAAGTTCAGATTTACCCATAAATTTAATAATATTTTTTTCCATTAACGCACGGACTAAATGGCCCGACTCCACTCCCCTGATTTGATCAACCTCCGCTTTAACTACGGGCTGCTTATAGGCGATAATCGACAACACCTCTAATGCGGGTCCAGAAATTTTAAAGGGCCTCGCTTTAACCATTTTTTTCAGCCACAAAGAATTTTCAACCTTAGTTCGAAGTTGATAGCCTCCTGCCACCTCTTCTAGAATAATTCCGCGCTCTCCACCAGCGTAGTCAGTTCGAAGGGATTCGATAATAGAGTGCAATCGATCAGAATTGATATTTGTACCGTGAAACATACCTTTAATGGCTGCAAACGAGGTGGGGTGCACGTTTGCAAACAAAAGACTTTCGATAATCGATTTTACTTGGGAATCTAGTAATTGCTTGGGTTGAGCCTCAGTCTCTGTGGCTCCTTCAGTTTCACTTAGATCTAAATTTTCCTGATCCATTGTCATGTCAGCTCTCCCGCTTCCACCGCGATAATTTCTTTATCCATATCTAAGGCTCCTGCATCAATTTGAGCTTGGGCCTCCATACTCATGCTAGAGGCCTGCAACTCTTCTTGAGCTTCGGCCATAATTTTATTGGCCGTATTCTCGGCATCTACTGAATCAAACTCCTGAACTCGGGTTACAATATCAGGCGTTACAGTTATGACAGTCTCAATGTACAATGGATTTGCGGGACCTAATTGATAAATTTTTGTAAATCCCAGGCGAGAGAGTTCTAAAATCACCAAAAAAGTAATAATCAATTCTACTTTTGTGTAAGATTCGCCGACGATTTCTTTAAGCTCCACTCGTTTACCTAATTGAAATCGATCTTTGATTTCTATCAAACGAGAAGCAATGCTCATTCCCTTGGCCCTCACTTCATGGGTCGTGGGTATAGCGTCTTTTATGAGTTGTCTAAATGCAGAAATCAGCCCAAAAAGGCCTTTGTCATCTATAATAATTTCTTCTTCACCAGCAGGCATGACTTCTTTTGCACCCCGAAGCCAAATGTCTCGCCCCACCAATGGACGCTTGTAGATGAGTTTTCCTGCCTCTTGATACTTTTGATATTCGAGTAACTTTTGAACTAATTCTTTTCGTGGATCTTCTTCAACAACCTCCCCATTTTCGTCGTATTGGGGAACAAGCATTCGACTTTTAATAAAAATAAGTGTGGCCGCCATGGCGATAAATTCACCGGCCACTTCTAAGTTTAATTCTTTCATGATCTGAATGTATTCAAGATACTGCTGAGTAATTTCATGAATAGGAATGTCGTAGATATCCAATTCATTTTTTTTAATGAGATATAAAAGTAAAGAAAGTGGACCTTCGAATCTATCTAATTGGATTTGCAAACTCAAAACTCTTTACCACCCCAACTCTGAGCGAACTTCGCCCATGGTTTTTTTTGCCTCGGCCCTGGCTCGTTCACAGCCATCTTCAATAATTTCATCAAGTTGGCCAGGATTATTCAAGAGTTCTTTTCGCTTTTCTAAGGGTTTTTTCATAAACGCGTTAATATTGGTGGCCAACTTCATTTTACAGTCCATACAGCCGATGGCCGCTGTTCTGCAGTCCCGATCCACTTCCGCTTGCTCAGTGGTTGGGGAAAAAAGTTTATGAGTCATAAATACAGGGCAGACCTCGGGATTGCCCGGGTCTGTGCGCCTCACCCTTGCCGGATCAGTCACCATTTTCTTTGCCATATCAACGATGACCTGGGGCTCTTCAAGAAGTGGAATAATATTGCCGTAGGATTTGCTCATTTTTCTGCCATCGGTACCAACGATGGCTGGATTTTCTGTCAACAATTGAGCTGGCTCAGGAATCTTTGTTTTGTAGAGATGATTAAGTCTTCGAACAATTTCTCGGGATAATTCTAAGTGGGGAACCTGATCTAACCCCACGGGAACTTTGTTGCCTTTGAATATGGCAATATCTGCTGTTTGAAGAACCGGGTAAGAATATCGCCCCAAGTTATAGGCATCTTTAGATTTGAGGTCTTCTATAGAATCCTTCCACGTCGTCACACGGTCTAGCCACCCAAGGGGAGTAATCATACTGAAAAGCATTTGAAGCTCGAGCACTTCTGGAATTTCACTTTGAATATAGACTATGGATTTTTTAGGATCGATTCCAAAGGCAATCCAATCCATGATCATGTCTTTGGTAAATTTTGTAAAAATATCGGGCGTCTTATAACCATCGGTGAGTGCATGCCAGTTCATGGCCCCAAAAAAACAATCATAGTCTTTTTGCAATTCGACCCAGTTTTTCAGTGCGCCAAAGTAGTTACCGATATGAAGCCTATTGGTCGTGCGCATTCCGCTCATGACCCTTTGCTTCATAGATGAATTCCAAAGATACGAAGACCTGTTTTAAGAAATAGCTCCATGAGAATGGCTACGGGTCTACCAATGATGTAACTCCCAATGTCCGACGCAACAAAGAGAACCATCATGGTAATCATAAAGGCAAACTGCATTTCTTCAAGTTTTCGATTTATATGATCGGGTAAGAAAATGGCAAAGACTTTTCCACCATCTAAGGGGTGCATGGGAATAAGATTGAAAATGGCAAGAACAAGATTAATAGCAACAAAGGTCTTTGTTAACTCAAGAGTCATGTGAAAAAAGGAAGCTGTTTCAAAAAATCTTACCAAGCCGCCAAAAATCAGTGAACCAATGATGGCCAAAATAATATTGCACCCCGGCCCGGCAAGAGCTACCCAGAACATTCCCATTTTTTCGTTTTTTAGATTTCGTGAGTTGACGGGAACAGGCTTGGCCCAACCGATAAGGCTTGCGTTGGTCAATAAACCCATTATGGGTAAAACAAAAGTACCAATGGGATCAGCATGTGCAAACGGATTGAGGGTCAATCGCCCCATCAAGCGGGCTGTAGGATCACCAAGTTTATTGGCCACCCAGCCATGAGAAAACTCATGGGCGCAAAGGGCAAGTAAAAACGCAGCAAATTTTAAAATAATATCAGGATCTACATGCATACGATCTTTAATAATTAACATTTAATTGCCCGAAAGTGCAAGCTTTGCTTGACTGTTGGCGCGAGGCGAATTTTAGTTATTTCATGAGGTTATGGAAATCTTTGAAGCTGAATCCATGGTTTTGGTCAGGGCTTTTTTTCTTTGCTCTTTTTAACCAAGGTGCTTGGTGTGATTCAGGAAATTACAACTCCGTTTTACTTGGCGAACGAGCAGCAGGAATGGGTGGCGCTTTCACCGCCATGACGGGAGACCCCGCCGCATGCAGTTACTATAATCCTGCGACTTTGGCTTTGATGGAAGGTACAAGTTTTTCTGCCAGCGCCAATCTCTATAATAAGTATGACACTTCATTTTCAAATGCGGGAAACTTGAGTGATTCAACTTTAAAATTAAATAGAGGGTCGTTTCAAGGTATTCCCTCGTCAGCAGGTTCGGCCAATGCGTTTGGCACTTTTGCCGTAGGCATTTCTATAATAACTCCAGATTATGATATTTTTAATGGTGATATCAGTTTAAATTCTGATCCCAATGCCACAAGCTTTGTGAACTACAAGGATCAAAGTCTCTGGGTCGGTGGTAATCTTGCTATTAATTTTACCCCAGATCTCTCAGCTGGTATTACAGTTTATTACACGTCTCGGGATTTTCAGCGAGCCACCGCCGACCAAACAGTTGTTGGTAGTACAACCAAATTTACTTATGAAGAAAAAGTCTTCACCTCTAATAATGTGGTTTATATATTAGGCTCATACTATCGAATATCCCCAAGATTTGCGCTTGGTTTGAGTATGAGGCTTCCTTCAATACAACTATCTGGCGACGGAAGTTATTTTCATTCAGTCTTAGATACCAGTGTCAGTGGTAAAACGACAATAACATCTCAAAAAAATATCGCTAGCCTCACCCATATCCCGATGAAACTAGCAGCAGGAATTGCCTACGAGGTCCCTAAAGTTATCGCCATTGCTTTTGACGTCACGGGCTACGGCGCAGATAGCTATCGGGATCTGGCAGACCCCAATGCCGGCGATCAAATTTCGTTTAGACAGGTCATTAATTATTCACTGGGAGCTGAGTATTATCTTCGCAATTGGCTCGCCTTGCGTTCTGGCGTGTTCACGAATTTTTCTAGTCATGAAGAAATAACCGATGTGCCCCAACGACAAGGTGATCACATCGATATGCTGGGTTTTTCGGCAAACGTAGGATTTTTCACAGGTAAAACTTCTATTTCACTTGGCGGCTACTTCACCGGTGGCCGCGGAGAGTCTACTCAAGAGGTGGGGCAAAAAATCGTGGTCACCCCGAAAGTTCAATATATTTATTCATTTCTTGTGGCGTCGTCTTATCATTTTTAGGTATTTAGGTGCCAGGCGGTTTTTTCGGTAAAAGCCGAAAAAACCGCCTGGCACCTTTTTCTCCCCGTCTTGGATTAAAGTCTAGAATCCAAAGCCCATTGCGCCCAAATCTACCAGCCGCACGGCTGAGCCACCGGGCGATTTGCTTTACTTAAACTCCCATAAGTTCCGATAAATAACTAAGAATGGCAGAGATCTATAAAAAGCAGATATTCGATACAATCCACGGCTTTATATCCCTAACTCAAACCGAAGATCGAATCGTTAATAGTCCCTATTTTCAACGTCTCAGATGGGTCAAACAGTTAGGCTGGAGTCACTACATCTTTCCAGGCGCCACTCATACTCGTTTTTCTCATGCTCTAGGTGTAACTCGTGTGATGGATCGCATTTTAAAAAGTATTCGAAAAAATGTGGATGAGGGAAAACTTTTTAACCCAGCAAATAGAGACCCCATGGCCATGTTTCATCGAAAAATGAGGCTCTCGGCCATGCTCCATGACATTGGTACTTTTCCGTTTAGCCACTCTATCGAGCACGGCTACGTCATTCACTATAAAAATCAGGCCAGTGAGGGCAAAAAATCTCCCTCCGCAAATCACGAAGAATTGGGCAGTCATATTATTAATAACACCGATTTTGAAGGCGGAATCACCCATATTCTAAAGGCCGACGGCTTTGATCCAAAAGAAATTTCAGACATCATCAAGGGCGTTTCTGATAATCCCTTGTGCAATCAACTCATGCATTCAGACATCGACGCTGATCGTATCGATTATTTGATCAGAGACGCTCATCACACTGGCGTTAAGTACGGTGTTTTTGATATGGAATATTTAATTTCAAATATGCGAAGTTGTAAGTCCGGAAAATCAGAACTCTTGGCATTTAATGAAAGTGCTATCACAACAATTGAGTATTTTTTGATAAGCAGATACTCGTGGTACACGCAAATTGTCCATGAAGGGACCGGTTACAAATTTGATCTTCTCGCCGCTCGAATCACACAGTATTTTATTGAAACTGGCACCATCTATAGTTTTGAAGAATTAAAACGCCTCGCCTGCCATAAACCTCGAGTGTTTTTCGGATTCAACGACAGCTACTTCACAGCAAAACTTCACGAAGCCCTTGAACATGGGGTCAAGGGTGCTTCAAAAATGTCAGCCATGCTTTCTGAAATGATTGAAATGCTTATGTTTCGCGTGCCCCCTCGACAAATCAAGGCGGGCCCTTTTGCATCGTCGCTAATAACAAACCCTGAAGATCGTCAAAAGAGAATCGAGCAAATTCATCAAGCAGTCGAATGGCTCAGAGAAAAACTGTCAAAAGTTCCCAACGGCTGGGTTATTGAAGATATTCCTACAAAAGATGTCATTTTCACAAAAAATAGCAAAAACTTAAAAAAAACCAATGGCAAAAATCAGCTCGAGGCCCAAGATTCAGTGAAAATAGTAGATAGGGAAGGCGAATTAAAACTTCTAATCGACATGCCCAATTCCCTTGTGCGTATTTTGTCTGAATACCAAAATTTTATTCCCCGAGTATATGTAAGTAAAGAAACCTTCAAGTATCTTCAAAACAAGGGGTTTTTTTCTGAGCTAGAAAAGACATTTCCGATGGAAATTGGGAAGAAAAAAACCGCCTAGAAATCTCTGAGCTCCATTGAGTTTATGCTTTAGGTTCTCTTTTAAAAGAAAAAACGACGAGCATTAGTTTTCGGTAGATTTTCTTTAGGTTTTAGCCACAAAATACGGCATGCTTAAAAAAGTTTTAATCCTTTTGCAAGTTCTTATCATAATGATTTTCTGTTACGATTTGATTTTAGCAAAGCCTCCTTCAAAGAAAAAATCTGACGTAAAAAAAGAACAACCCTTAAATGGCGTTGAAAAAGAAGTCACAAAAACCCAAGTGCCCGACGATTCCAAAATAAAACCAGACCAAGCCGCCGACGAGCCCAAAGAATATGAACTCAGAGTTCCCATGATTCCGTTCTTGGCCGTACCTCCAGCTAGTTTTTTAGTAAAAAGCATTGCGCCGGAGGGGGGATGGAAAATTGGAAATTACAACCAAGACAATTTGAATCTGAGATATGTGAACTATTCACGTTTTGATAGCTCTAACTATCAAGAGTATGGCTATGGTTTCGATTTTCTTGCCAGATACGATCATTTTGGTTTAGTGGGCAATAAAAGTTTTTACTTCGGCTACGGGCAAGTCACCAATCTTACCACCGTTGGCCCCACCTATTTTGTTTTGCGTGAGTCATTTTCAATGGGAATAGCCCCCAGCATTTGTTTTCGCGATGATCCCACGGGTAGTATGACCGGAAGTGGAATATCTTTCCCATTCACCCAAATAATTATTCCTAACTCACTGCGATTTGTTTCTAATGCTCGGTACTTTAACTACGATTGGTCTAAATTCAAAGGCATTACATTAGAGGTTGGTGGCGCTCTTGAATACCGACTCGGACCCGGTGCTGTATCAGTGGGGATGTTTTGGATTCCTATCAAGATCAATGGCCCCCACCAAAAATTTTATTCTGTCTCTGGTGGGCTTCTCTTTTAAAAACTATTTGCTGAAAACTGCAACTATTTCTGCCATGGGTGTACCTGGAGTGAAAATCCCTGTCACTCCTAACTTTTTTAACTTCCCCATGTCATCTTCTGGAATTATTCCACCCACAAAAAGCTTTACACCCGACATTTTGGCTTCTTTCATTTGCTTTGTCAGCGACTCAACCAGATGAATATGGGCCCCTGATAGAATACTTAAGCCAATAACATCTACGTCTTCTTGCATGGCCGCATTAACGATCATTTCTGCCGTTTGATGAAGGCCTGTGTAAATGACTTCGTGGCCCGCATCTCTCAGGGCTCGGGCGATGACTTTAGCACCTCGGTCATGACCATCCAGGCCAGGTTTGGCTATGAGAATTCGCTTACGTTTTTGACTTGCCATGATGATGGTATCCTATAAAACTAAACTCCAAGGAACAAGATTATTATGGAGCATCTATGACGCATTTTCTTTCTGAAGATGAAGTAGCATTTCAAGGGATGGTCAGGGATTTTGCCAACACCCAAATTAAACCACTATCGGCGAAAATGGACCGAGAAGCTCAGATGGACCCTGGGCTGGTCAAGCAGTTTTTTGAACTGGGTCTCATGGGTATTGAGACTCCAGAAAAATATGGAGGTGCTGCCTCGTCATTTTTTATGGCTTGTCAGGCTGTAGAAGAAATTTCTCGTGTCGATGGGTCCTGTGGCGTTTTAGTCGACGTGCAAAATACCCTCGTTACAAACGCCATGAACAAGTGGGCAAATGAAGGACAAAAAGAAAAATACCTTCCCAAGTTGGCCAAAGATTGGGTGGGAGCCTATTGTCTTTCAGAATCAAGCAGTGGCTCTGATGCTTTTGCTCTTCAATGCAAAGCTGAGAAAAAGGGTGATAAATACGTTCTTAATGGTCAAAAACTTTGGATCACCAACGCCAAAGAGGCCGATTTATTTTTAGTTTTTGCGACTATTGATAAGAACGCTGGTTACAAAGGTATAACGGCGTTTATCGTCGAGAAATCTTTTGCAGGATTTAAAGTAGGCAAAAAAGAAGACAAGATGGGCATCAGAGCCTCTTCCACCTGTGAACTCATATTTGAAAATTGCGAAGTTCCTTCAGCGAACGTTTTAGGCGAAGTGGGAAAAGGCTACAAAACGGCTATCGAAACATTAAATGAAGGCCGAATCGGAATTGGCGCACAAATGATCGGTGTAGCCCAAGGTGCGTTGGATGCCGCCATAAGCTACGCAGGCACAAGGCAACAATTTGGTAAACCGATCAGTTCTTTTCAAGGACTCCAATTTCAGTTGGCCGAAGCTGCGGTCAAATTAGAATCGGCAAGACTTATGGTTTATCATGCGGCAAGACTCAAAGATGCAAAGAGACCCTTTTTGCTTGAGGCTGCCATGGCTAAATATCATTCAAGTAAAGTGGCTGAATCCGTTTGTTCAACGGCTATTGATACCTTTGGTGGAAACGGCTTTACCAAAGAATACCCCGTAGAAAAATTCTACCGTGACGCCAAAATCGGCCAGATTTACGAAGGAACGAGCAATATGCAGCTTCAAACTATTGCGAAGACTTTGTTGTTAATCTGACAACAAACCTAATACTATCGACGCCTGGTATAAATCTCATCTAGGGTACTCGCGGATCGATAATTACCTCTGTCATTAGAGGATTCTTCATTATTGGTTTTGGTGTGAAGTCTAATATGATTTTCATCGATGATTTCAGCAAACAATTGAAGACGCATGGGCAAGAGATTGGTTTGGGATCTTAAAAATCCACGGCAACGACCTTTAGAAGGGGTTTCTGCATCGAGTTCTGACAAAAGCTCTACTTGATTGACAGTTATGTCAAAATAATGGGTGGCAAATTCCATATAACCGCTTTTTAGGTCATCACTTCTCTCAATAATTTTGTTGATGGTTCCGCTATAAAGATAATTGCATTTGGCTTGAGATTTTTGGGAACCGCCATGTTCGTCGACAGCACGATTATACATATGCGAAAACGAGCGATCGCGATTTAGCAAAAGTATTTCACCTGCATCTAGGTCCACATATCGCCCGCCGTTTTTGGACAAAACATTGACAGTTACGTCTTTCCCGTTGGGATCAACGGGGGCATCGGAATGTCTATCTTGACATGAAATCATAGTCGCGAAAGCTGCTACTAGCAAAACCGACTTAAATGCGTAGGTTATTTTCATTTGAATGACCCTTCTCTTGTGGGCGCTTCGAAGACGCACCCTATTTTCTTCTCAAGGCGCGTTATCCCATAGGATTTCTGTTACATCAAGCTTCAAAGTCTCTTCTGTCTTGTCTTTGAGAGGTCCCAAATGGCTACCGATTTGGGTTAAATGGCGGGCAGCAAAAGGCAATCTAAGAATCCACCACAGTGGGCCAAGCTAAATCATTCAACCTCAAGGCGCCGACAATAAAGACTTGAGGTTATTTTTAGTGCATTTTTGGATGGCTTGAGTGACCCGACTTTGAATTTCTGGTAAAATATGCAACCCATTGCCATTGGTCTTGTTATCAAGTTTAGTTTTTGCAACTTCCAAAATGCCATCAATATCTGTGATGTGTTTAAGTTGATTTATTCGATTTGCTTCTTCCACATTCAATCTTAAAGTTCCCTGTTCATAGTGGTAAGGATAAACGAAATCGTTCTCATTAAAATCTATTATTGCATCCTGGTCCGTCCAAACTCCATATCCCTTTTTTACTGCTCCCTCTAAAGTGCATTTCGCACACTCTCCCCCATTTGCCCCAGTCATAATGAGTTCAGTTACTTTATTCTCATCTAAAAATTTTTGGACTTGTTTCAAAACGCCGTTCCACTTATCAAAAAGTCCATTGGTTTCTTTAACAAAGATTCTCTTGTTTCTGTAGTCACCTATCTCATCGGTTATGGTCTTACAAGTAGATCCGCAACCATCGTACTCAATTAAGAGTATGGGAATACCCTTTATCTTGGCCAAAGCTATAAGTTCAGTTTGCCTTTGGAGGACTTGTTCAAACTTACGCTGGTTTTCAGGGACGACATAACGTCCGTTTCTTTCTGTAAAATGAGGTTGCATATCGATTATGACTAAAGCGGCATTCTGTCCGAAACCAGGAGAAGAAAAAAGTACAAAAAACATGAACGAAATTAGAATGCTGACATGCCTTTTTAAAAAAAGTAGTAAAGTTTTTACGGAGCGCATTGCTGCTCCGCCTTTTGAAGAACATCTTTAATTCGTTGTTTAGAAATCCCTCGCTTTTCAATTTTAGAAATTAATTCTAAAGTCTCATTATCGGGAGGTACTCTAAAATAGTCGTGATACTCAAATAGAATTTGTTCAAGTTCTTTGTCTTTGCCAAGTTCTAATTTAGCGCCTTTTCGTATCAGACCTCTCTTAGTTTCTACAGCGTGGGTGGTTAGGCGCTCTTCTTCGGTTACCTTTACCCTGGTACCAAATAATTTTGCAATGGCAGGTAGGAAGGGCAAAAGATTGGGAGCAATGTCAGTAAGTCCTGTTAAAACACAGGCTTTGTAATCGTTAATGGTTGTTATTTGGTCAACATTTGACGAGCTACACGAGGGAGATGAAGTTTTTTTTGTGAGATCAAGACCTGTGAGTTGATCTAAAAATGATCTGCAATGACTGACGGCTAGATAAGTCCCCGAGCCGAGATAGGTACCGTCCATTCCCCAAATTAAATTTTCTAGAGCCTTAGCGGTATTTTCAGCTCCTTTAGTTAAAGCCACTAGTCGTGAACTTGTCGCCAAAGACCCCAAACCTGCTGTGGCTATTGTTAAACCAGCATTGATGGCAGAATCAGTTAGAATCTCATTTGTCTTTTCAATGGCCTGGTGTTTGCTACTAACGCATTCTAGATATCCAAAGTAATTCGCAGTCGTTGAACGTTGAATTTTCTTTTCATCAGACAAATTCAGGTCTTGTGTAATATCAATATTAGGTAATCCGTCTAAAGCTTCTTCCAATGACCCACAAGCTTTTGGCGATGAACCTAAAAAGCAATCTCGATTCTTTCTTATCACTGTCAAGTTTTCGTTTATTAATTTATCTCGATTATGTCTAAGTTGAACTTTTAGCGCAGCCTTAACGTCTTTATTTTTATTATAGGCAGAATTAAAATATTCGCCTTCGAGCCATGGGTACAATGAATTGAGGGCAACAAGAACTCGACACGGCGGTGATTTAGAAAGAACGCCTTCGACTTTGCTGGGAGTAATACAAGCAAGTCTTGATCCGCTTTCTTTGATTAACTCCTCCTTCATTTTAACAATACTTTCGGCTTCTTGGTAAAATTGGTCGATACTTTGAGAACTCGCACATTTCTTTAATTGTTTACACCAAAGGTCCAAATGAGGATTCAATTTAGATTCACAGCTTATGCCACTAAGAGACGATTCTTCGAGCAATCGGTTTATAGAAGAAACTTGCTCTATGACGTTTAACTCACCGTCGTTAAATCTGTTGGCCAGCCAATAATACGATGACGCTGCAATTTTATTTTTCTGCGGAGTATCTAAGGCCAAGCACCTTTGGGCTGAGAAAACATGGGGCGGTGGAATTCCAAGGGAGATTTGAGGGTCTGCGGCCAATTGCAATTCATATTCGGCGACACTTATTTTGTCAGGGTTGAGAGGACATTGGGACGATGGCTTTTCTATGAAATTGAAAAATGAACTTTGTTCCTGACTCTTTTTTATTGAATATACGAAGTTAGGGCAATCCGTCGATGGGGGTGGATTGGAGCAATTGCATGAAGACGTTTTATTGAGTTGATCTGTGGTGGCAACGAAAGATCGCACCCATGGCATAATTTTGTCTGAGGAATTGGAGGATCTGGTGGCGTTGGAGGATTCGCTGGAGTTGAAGCACTTGGTCCCTGGGTCTGAGCTGGGATCGATAAACCGGGATTGTTTTGTACAATAACACTGATCGCCAATAGTTTCTCCACCGACAGCCTTGCACGAATTTTCAGTCGTTACCGCCATTGCTGGAGCCAGATTAAATACTAGAAGCAGTCCTAAAATCAGATACTTTGCCACTTTTCTTTATCGGATTTTAGAAAAGATAATTATATTACAAATCTTGGGCCGCCTGGACTTCAGTCTGTAATAAATAGAGTGATTACGCATAAGGATATTTTGAGTCCATTAAAATCCAGCTAGAAACATTTCGATTTGGAGGCATATGTGTTGATCACCGCCCGCTGAGACATATGGAGGTCTTGCGGCGGCCCCGGTAAAGTGGCGTTTGCGCGAATAACAGAATTGGAATCGCGGTAAGTTGAGAACATGAAAGCAGTCTAATTTAAGCGCCGTTTTATTAATTATTTCATAAACAAATCTTTATCGGTCAGTCAAAAATTATTTTAAAATTGAATGTCCAGCCGCGGATTTTAGAAATAAAATTAAAATTATTTTCATTTTTTGAAATTATTCTCTTGGTGACTTTTTGGTGAATTTCCTCGGGTCACCCTAAAACCTATGCCTATTACTTCATAGAATCTTCGGTGATGCGGGTATTTTCGTAAACCAAACTTTTTTCTCAAAAAAAACAAAATCTTGTCTGTATCAGCCTGGTAGCGCTTTTGATGAAGGGCCGAAAACCCGTGGTAGGGTGATTTTTTGTAATTAGCTGTACTTATTTTGACTTAACCTGACACTTTTCAAAAGGAGCAAACCATGGCGCTCACCTCCCTTTCTGATCTAGAATTATTGAACTTGATAAAAGAAAAATCAAAACAAGAGCGAAATCTAACTCTTGAAGTCATTAACTTGATTCGCGAAGTAGAAAAAAGAAGACTCTTTCTTAAATTAAATTTTGGTTCCCTTTTTGAGTACGTTACAAAAGAACTTGGGTTTGAAGAATCTGCTGCCAATAGGCGTATTTCAGCTAGTCGACTTATTCGTGAATTCCCAGAAGCTGAAGAAGAAATTAGGGATGGCAGCCTTACTCTTTCAAATATTGTTCAAGCACAAGTATTTATTAGAAGAGAAGAAAAACTAAAGTCTAAGGGACTCCCACGTGAAGAAAAAAAGAAGGTAATGGATCTTGTAAAAAACAAATCTGCAAGAAATGCGAAAATAACCTTGCTCCAAAAATTCCCTGAACAAGTGATCTTAAATGAATCTACGCGTCAAGTTACTGCTGACCATATAGAAGTTAAAGTAATTCTTAACGAAAAGGTGATTTCAAAGTTAGATAAACTTCGGGGGCTATTATCTCATAAACATCCCAATATGTCCTACTCTGAGCTCATAGATGAGCTTACAAACATGGCTATAAGAAAGCTTGATCCTGTAGAAAAGGGATCAAGAACGGCATCAAGAAGAAATGCCACCTTAACCGTAAAAGAACTTGATCCTACCAAAAACGAATCGCAGAGAAATACTATCAAAGTTAAGAGTTCATTACCTCCGCTGTCAGAGATTGAAGGACCCGATGTTCAAAGATTAAGAACTCCGGCGTCGGCGGTAGAAAGCTCCGATGTTCAAAAGTCAAAAACTCCGACGTCGGCGGTAGAACAATCAAACAAACAGAGCTCAAGGTATATTACTTCAGCAGTCAAAAGGGCCGTTTGGAGACGAGATAAGGGCCAGTGCGTATTTAAAGAATCAGAGAATCACGAACGATGTGGGTCAAGGTTTCAATTAGAGTATCATCATGAAATTCCATTTGCCAAAGGAGGCCAACCACTAGCAGAAAACATCAAACTCTACTGCAAACGACATAACATTCACCGGGCTATCACCGATTTTGGCAAAGAAATAATGCAAGAATTCACACCAGGGTCCGTGACCTGATAGGTCCTTATTCATTCGGTAAAACGATTTCACCATTTTGCATTTTTATGAGAAATGGTTCATGGCGCGGCCAAACAAGTTTTTGATAATTTTTAGTCTGGAGAGCCATTTCTGTAGCGTGCCTGCCGTACCATTCTTGTGATTCTCCTGGATGCAAACTGAAAAGGATGGCCTTCTAAAGCGATCGTCGGTACTGCCCACCCACCTCAAATAAAGTGTGGGTGATTTGTCCTAATGAACAAACGCGGGCTGCGTTCATAAGCTCTTCAAAAACATTTGAGCCCTTCAAGACTGCCTCACGAAGCTTAGCTAAAGCAGAAGATGATTCCTTTTTATGCCGATTTTGGAAAGTTCTGAGATTTTGAATCTGCTGATCTTTTTCTTTTTTTGTTGAACGAACCATGGCGACTTCTTTAATTCCACCACCTGATTTCTTAGCAGAATCAGCAATAAATTTATTTACTCCAATGATAGGATAAGCCCCGCTATGTTTAAGTTCTTCATAAAAGTGGCTCTCTTCTTGAATTTTGCCGCGCTGGTACTGAGATTCCATAGCTCCAAGAACCCCTCCCCTCTCAGCAATGCGACTAAATTCACCAATCACCGCGTCTTCGACCAAATCGGTGAGCTCTTCGATAAAATAGCTACCCTGCAATGAGTTTTCATTCTTAGTCGTGCCAAGCTCTTGATTGATGATCATTTGAATGGCCATGGCACGTCTCACACTTTCTTCAGTGGGTGTGGTAATAGCTTCATCGTAAGCATTGGTATGAAGACTATTGCAATTGTCATAAATGGCAAACAACGCCTGTAAGGTCGTTCGAATATCGTTAAAATCAATTTCTTGCGCGTGGAGCGATCGCCCACTTGTTTGAATATGATATTTTAACTTCTGAGATCTTTCATTGCCACCATACTTATGTTTCATAGCCACCGACCAAATTCGTCGAGCCACTCGACCCAAAACAGCGTACTCAGGGTCAAGGCCATTGCTAAAAAAGAAACTTAAATTAGGAGCAAAATCATCAATCTTCATACCACGGCTCAGATAGTACTCAACGTATGTAAAACCATTAGCCAAAGTAAATGCCAGCTGGCTAATGGGATTCGCCCCCGCTTCGGCAATATGGTAACCACTGATACTCACGGAGTAATAATTCTTCACTTCGTTTTTAACAAAGTATTCTTGAATATCACCCATCACTTTAAGAGAAAATTCAGTCGAAAAAATACAGGTGTTTTGAGCTTGGTCTTCTTTTAAGATATCAGCTTGTACAGTCCCTCTGACCTGACTTAAAGTTTCACATTTGATTTTTTCTCTTTCTTGAGCAGAGGCTTTTTTCTTATTTTCTTTTTCAAAACTCTCAATGCGCTGATCAATAGCAGCGTTTAAGTAAAAAGCTAAAATCGTGGGGGCAGGTCCATTGATGGTCATGCTCACACTGGTCTTTGGATCACAGAGATCAAACCCGGCATAGAGTGTTTTTATGTCATCAAGAGAACAAACACTTACTCCACTCTCCCCCACTTTGCCGTAAATATCGGGCCTCTCATGGGGGTCTTCGCCATACAAAGTGACGCTATCAAAAGCTGTGGAGAGGCGTTTAGCTTCTTCAGTTCGGCTTAAATAGTGAAACCTCTGGTCTGTTTTTTCAGGTGGGCCTTCACCAGCAAATTGACGGCGGGGCTCCTCTCCCTCTCGCTTTAAAGGAAAAACCCCAGAAGTAAAAGGAAAGTAACCGGGCAAATTCTCTTTTCTTAGAAACTTAACTCGATCTCCCCAATCAGCAAATTGAGGCAGTGAAATTTTTGGAATCTTATTATGAGAAAGACTTGTCACAAAAAGAGGCATCTTGATTTCGCGATCTCTGACTTTATAGGCAAATTGGTCTTTTTTATAGCGCTCTTGATTTTTCTCCCAACCCTCGAGATCACCTAAAATTTCTGGATCCATCTTCTTTTTAAGCTGGCTTAATTTTTCAGTCAGGGATTTTTCAGTAATAAGATTTGCTGCCTGCTTTAAAACTCCCACTTGGGAAGCGAGCTCAGAAATTTTAAGAGTGTCTTCTTTGTAGCCTTTAATAGTCTTTACAATTTCAGCTAAGTAATTTTGTTGCTCTGGAGGAATAATGACTTGTTTTTCACTTGTTAATAATTCGTGTTGAGCTTTGGGAAGTTTCATCCCCTTAGATTTTAGCAATTCGCAAAGCCCGTAAAATAGCAGGTTGACTCCGCCATCATTGAATTGACTTGAAACGGTTCCGTAAATGGGAAGTTCTTTGTCATCGGGTTTACTAAAAAGTTTTCTTGATCGCCGATATTGCTTTCGCACATCCCGAAGAGCATCATCGGCCCCACGACGATCAAATTTATTAATTACTATTACGTCGGCATAATCGATCATATCTATTTTTTCGAGTTGAGATGGTGCCGCGTATTCTGATGTCATAACATAAAGTGAAATATCACTGTACTCTGTTATAGCCATATCACCTTGGCCGATGCCGACGGTTTCAACAAAAATCAGATCATAACCCCAATTTTGAGCTAAGCCAATGGCATCTGTCAGGGATTTTGAAATCTCCTGGCCACTACCTCTTGTCGCCAGTGATCTCATAAAAACTCCGGGTCTTGATAAAGAATTCATTCGAATTCGATCACCAAGTAAGGCCCCGCCGGTTTTCTTTTTTGTTGGATCTACGCTGAGTATGCAGATTTTAAAATCATCGTAGGAATTTAAGAATCGCTGAACAAGTTCATCGGTTAACGAGCTTTTGCCAGCTCCCCCCGGGCCCGTAAGACCAATAATAAGTGGAAGTTTTTTTCTCGCTGTGAGATCTTTAATCCAATCAATTGACGGCTTTTCACTTTCACAATAAGTAATAAGCCGAGGCAAAGCAGCTTTTTTAGTTTTCAAAGCTCCGGAGTCAAGATTTAAAACATCGTAGTCGCATTGTTTTAAAATAACATCGATCATACCCTCTAGACCAAGGCGCCGGCCATCTTCGGGAGAAAAAATTCGACTAACACCGTACTTTTCTAGCTCTTTGATTTCTTTTCCGACGATGACTCCGCCACCGCCACCATAAACTTTGATATGTTTTGAGTTATGGGTTTTGTCCCCAAGAAGATCCAACATGTACTTAAAAAATTCCATATGGCCCCCTTGGTAGGAGCTCACCGCAATACCTTGAACATCTTCTTGAACCGCCGCATTGACGATTTCTTGAACAGACCGGTTATGACCTAAATGAATGACTTCTGCTCCCCCAGCTTGAAGAAGCCGACGCATAATATTAATGCTCGCATCATGCCCGTCAAAGAGACTTGCCGCTGTAATTATTCGAACGTTATTTTTTAATTTATTGACCATTAAACTGTGGTTCTCTCTTGTCGATAAAGGCTTTGGTGCCTTCTTTCACGTCGTCGCTTTCAAAGAGATCACTAAACATATCGCACTCAAATTCCATACCCTTATCAATGGCCACATCGTAGCCGTCATTGATGGCTTCTTTACTGCCTGCAATTCCCAGAGGTGCGCGCCCGGCAATAGTCGTTGCAACAGCTAAGACTTCATCCATCAATTTATCGGGAGCACAAATTTTATTAACAAGCCCGATTTCAAAAGCCTCTTTGGATTTTATCTGAGAACCAGTGTAAATCATCTCGCGCGCTTTGGCTAAACCGACAAATCGGGAGAGCCTTTGGGTACCACCAAAACCAGGCATGAGACCCAACAAAACTTCGGGTTGCCCAAATTTTGCATTGTCCGCAGCATAAATAAAATCACAAGCGCAGGCAAGTTCGGTTCCCCCACCCAGAGCAAAACCATTTACAGCGGCAATGACAGGAATTTTCATGATCTCAAGACGTCGAAACACTCTTTGGCCTGTTTTAGCAAAGTCTCTGGCTTGCTCAGCCGTAAAATTTGATATTTCAACAATATCAGCACCCGCCACGAAGGCCTTTTCGCCTGAACCCGTAATAATGAGAACCCTTAAATCTCTATCACTATCCACTTCTTCTAGAAGTTCCTCTAATTCTCCTAACATTTGAGAATTAATAGCGTTGAGGGCTTGGGGTCGATTGATTCTTAAAATTCCGATTTTTCCATTTTTTTCGTAGGTGATTGTCTCATAATTCATTTTGTAACTCCTTCGTAAGTATAAAAACCTTTGCCTACTTTCTTACCAAGCCAGCCGGCATCAACATATTTTCTTAATAAGGGGCAAGGTCGGTACTTGCTATCGCCTAGTCCTTCATGAAGTACATTCATGATGGCCAAACACGTGTCTAATCCAATGAAATCGGCCAAAGTTAGGGGGCCCATGGGTTGGTTAGTACCCAGTTTCATAGCATTATCTATGGACTCTGGGTTTGCCACTCCTTCATAAAGAGCATAAACGGCCTCGTTGATCATGGGCATCAAGACCCGATTGACGATGAATCCGGGAAAATCATTGGCCTCCACAAAGGTCTTGCCCATTTTTTCAGCCAAGACTTTTGTTGAACTAAATGTTTCATTGGATGTGGCAAGGCCTCTGATTCCCTCAACTAATTTCATGACAGGAACAGGATTCATAAAATGCATTCCCACCACCTTGTCAGGGGGCTTTGTGACTGATGCGATCATGGTAATGCTAATGGAACTGGTGTTAGATGCTAAGATACCTGTCGGTTTTAGTGTT
>JAHFAE010000138.1 GCA_023250675.1 Oligoflexia bacterium
ATGACAGAACCTAAGTCGAAAATATAAGAATGATTCAACGCTCGGTGGTCGCCTCAATTCTTGCCATTTTCCTTTGCGGTTCATTTTCTCAAGCCACGACGGGCAAAGAGTTTACGACAAGTGTTATCTATGGGGCCCTCGCGGGAACTCTTGTGGGAGCAGCGACTTTAGCTTTTACTTCGAACCCAGGTGACAATTTAAATAATGTGGCCCGAGGTGCCAGCTGGGGATTGTATTTGGGAATTTTATTAGGAGCCTACGTTACCTACGGGGTAAATGATGAGCCTCCAAAAGAAGAAGTCAGACCCAAAGAGCCCGGTGATGAAGAATTACCTCCAGGAATTTCTCCAGAAGGCAAACCTGAGGCGCGATTGAGAAATCTCGTAAACAAAAATAAGATAGCATTTGTTCCTATTATCCCAACTTCTTCTCGGGATTCTCAATGGGGACTTGGATTGTCTGTTTCTTTTTAGCCCGGGTTAGTTCATACCCATAGGTGGACTGACCGATAGGCTTTTTCCTTCCCCAAAGAAAATGGGAATTGTAAACATGTAGGTATATGCGCCGGTTCCTAGTTGTTTGGCATAGTAGAAATTAATGCCCCAGCAATGACCCGGGGGTTTGATAAGTCCGTCAAAGGTGCTTGAAGTCCATTGGCCATTGTTACCCGACAAGAGATCTCGATTCACGTTGGCGGCAACGTCTAAGTATTTACTTGTATAGTAAAGTGAAAAACTTAAAGTTTCTGACTGAGACGAAAGATTTACTTGAGATGTGGGAAGCCTCGTTGTGGGGTCGGTTTGAATTGCAAAACCTTGTGAGTAAGTGGCGCTGATTCCATTACCATCTTTATTTTTGATTCCAATGGACTCGCCATTGCTGGCCAAGTTTTGGTAGGGATAATATTTCACGTCAGAAACCAAGTTAAAATTATCAAGCTTAACTTCAAAAAGTGATCGAATTTCACTCCAAGGTTGATTAATTGCGGGTGCTTTAAGGGGTTCAATATCGGCCCAGACGTCATAACTTTGCGTTAATCGGTGGCTTATAATTTGAGAATAAGCAGGTTCTTTAGAACCTTCCTCATATTTTTTTCTTATGATTTTATTGCTAATTCCTAATGTTATTAAATTGCGATCCACCAGACGATCTCGGTAATCAAACTGCAAAATGTCAAATTCTGTCACGGGTTGATCGGAAGTAAAATGCGGCAAAAAAACAGGTCTCAAAAGAGTTTGAGATTTGGGATCAATGGGACCAAAAAATGGGTGGGGATCTTGATAATAATAGGGCACAAAGGTGTACGTAATATCGGGCTCAAATTCATGCTTATATCGATTTGCCCGAGGTGTTTTTAAATCACCGAAGATGGCACTCATTCTGGATTTTGATTGGATGCTGGTGCGAAGATAGCGTCTTGAGGCAGCGGGCCTTTGGCTATAACCAAATTGGTAAACCGTTTCTTCATATTGTGCCGAAGGTATGACATCTAGATATTGTCCCACGCGAAATGGGTATGAAATCTCGGGATTAACCCGCAATCTTTGCCCAGTTCGAAATTGAGAAATATTATCTCTAAAATAGGGGCTCTTATCAGGGTCATCAAAAGCTTTTCCCGCTCGCTCAAAATTTACATAATCAACATCAACGTGGGTTAAAAGTCCTGATGGCCCCCAATTTAAAGGGAGATATGAATATCTTAGTTCAGGAACTCGGTGAATGGCGTCAGAGTTATCGCCAATGGGATCGGCCTTAATAAAATTTTGGTAGACGCTAACATCGGCAGAAATATGAGAATTCTCGGTGTTTTTTGCCACGCTGATTCTGTTTTCAAGGGAAGGGTCACCGGGTGCTACAATATCGTTGGGAAAATCTATAAGGTAAGACGTGTCACGAACAAGTTTAAGATCAACATTGTTAGTAAAATTATCTGGTAATTCAAAATAGTGTTTGTATTTCATCGCATAGCGGGCCACTAATCTTTCGTTGTTTCTACTTAAGGCATAGCGACTATCAGGATTTACAAAGACTCTGTCCGAACCGAAAAGTTTATCTGTAATATAAAAACTATTAAGTGATCCCCAATTATTAACATCGGAGACATAGCGATATTCAATACCCGTTTTGTACCCTCTTGTGTCGTATCGGGTTTCGTTTATCGTAGCATCGTGACTTCGATCAATGGCCCAGAAATAACTTTCTGAGACCGTGAAACCGTCCCGCTCTCCAACACCATAAGACGGGGCTAGAAAACCCGATTGCCTTTCACTTTTTATGGGAATCACCATATAGGGGAGCCAGAGCATGGGTATTCCATAGATGTGGACTATGGGGTTATGCACATAGGCATAGCTGCCTACCGTGGCGTCAATTTTTGAACCCGTCATCTTCCAACCCGCAGGACAATTGGTACAAGAAGTGTATGAACCATTGACGGCTTGATATTCATTTTCGCCAACTTTGTAGACTTCTTTGCCTTCTATGGTTTCTTGGCCTGTTTGAATATAGCCGTTATAAATAATTCCCTTTCGAGTATTAATATTGAAAACCAAATGTTCAGCTCTAATGAATTCTTGAGGTGAAATATAGGTCACATTGCCTTTGGCATCTATATCGCCTGAGGCCATGTTTATGAATGCGCTGTCGCAGGTGATTTCGTCTAAATCTCGAATGACTTTAACGTGACCACTGAGTTGAGCCGTCTGATCAGGTTTACTGGTATACTGATCTGCATCGACAAATGTCGACGGTTTTTGGGATTGCCCTTGGGCCAAGGATACGGATAATATTAAAACCCCGATAAGAAAGATTAAGCGGGTTTCACTTGAAGTCAAACTCATCTTCCTGGTGAAGCAGGTGCATGCGCTGAGGTGCGAGGCGATGGTATTCATCCATGAGTTCTTCAAAAAATCTCGGCTTAAAATGAGCTATATAAATGGGAATGTCTTTATTCTCCAATTTTTCTAAATCTTTGAGAAGCTGGTCGATAGTGAAGTGGCCGCTAGCCCTTGCAAGTCCATCCATGTAATTTGGAAAACTAATTTCTGTGAAGACGGCTTTTAAATTCTTACATTTATTGGCCTCTTTCCAAAGCTCGTCGGTAGGGCCCGTATCACCAGAAAACACAATTTGTTTTTTTCCATCGTCAATGACGTATCCTACGGCGCATCCAGGGTGATTGACACGCACATGTTTGATTGAAAGTTCATTGAATTTGAAGTCTTGTTCCAGCGGAACAAATTTGATGAGGGCTTTTTTATGATCTTTATCTACATAGATTTTTGAAAAATCGGGCCAAATGACATCGTTAAAAATAAACTTATGAATGCTTTCAAGAGTTTCTTTGGGGCTTCTTAGGTTTATAACTGCTCTTGATTCATAAAAGGTATTTTCAACCAAAAAACAAATGTCCTTAATATGATCGATATGAGCATGGGTGATAAAAATATCTTCGATGAGGGCTTGTTTTTCTGGCGCTAAAGCACTGGCCGCCGATCCCGCGTCGATAAGGAATGAATCATTAATCATATAGCAAGAGGTACGATAGCCTGGAGCCACCCCTCCGTGGCAACCGACGATTCTTATTTTCATTAATAATCATTAGGCCTAGGAAATCATTGTAAAGTCAATGGCTTTACGCTTATACACGGCGCTTCAAATCAGACTAATTTTTTCTCTCGGGTAATGAGATCATAGAGTTGTTTCCGGTTTAACTCTGTTACATTTTGAAGTTCATCGAGAATATCAGAGGCAGACTTCCCAAATCCTAAGAGCTTAGAAACTTCGCTTTGAGTGGCTTGGGCATTAAGTTGTTCGGCCGGCGACCCTTTAAATAAGATGACAAACTCACCTCGGGGTTCGTTGACACGAAAATAATTTTCGATTTCTTGAAGGGAGCCTCGTCTGATTTCTTCGTAAGGCTTTGTGAGTTCTCTACATACCACAGTGGGAGTTTGAGCCCCCAAAATTTCTGTTGCGTCTTTTAAGAATTCTCTTACACGATGGGGAGCTTCAAAAAACACTAAGTTTTCGGCGGTATTTCGAAACCGTTTTAATGCTCGTTTGCGAGAATCAGTTTGTGTAGGCAAAAATCCGCCAAAGAAAAAATTTTGACCACCTAAATCTGAAACACTTAAAGCAGCGGTGAGGCTGCTGGCACCTGGCACGGGAACAATGTTAATGCCATTTTGCCTTGCAACGGCCACAATCTTAAAGCCCGGATCACTTACAAGAGGAGTCCCTGCATCAGAAGCCAATGCTACATTATGGCCCTTGAGAAGGGCTTCGAGCAAGCCTTTGGTAGAGACTTCTTCATTATGGTTATGGTGGGAGAGGACCTTCTTAGGTCTAACATTGACCTTTTGTAACTCTCTTTTGAGGACTCGGGTATCTTCGGCAGCAACAATTTCAACCTCTCCTAAAATTTTTATAGCCCGTTGGGTCCAGTCCAGGTGATTACCTATGGGGGTGGCGACGACATATAACGTTCCGCATGAAGTACTTGAAGCATTTGAATTTTTCTCAATTCTCTTAGCCATGTTCTAAATAATCTCGCCTTGTCATCATCGTTTGCTAAAGCCTATACTCAAGAATGACCGGTGGTCAACATAAGGAGAGTATTTAAATGCAAGCAAAAATTCGTAGGGATGGTGACATTACTGTAGTTGATCTTAAAGGTCGCCTGGATTTTGAAACCGCCGAACCGTTTCGTGAAACTTGCCAAGATATTCTCTCAAATACCAAAGTGGTCTTTAATCTTTCTGAGCTCAGTTTTGTTGGTTCTAGCGGAATCGGCGCTTTCGTTAATACACTGACAGAATTTGCCAAGACTAGTCCCGTGCCACCTAAATTTTGTAATGTAAGATCTGAATTTAGAAAGGTATTCAAAGCCTCTGAGCAGCCGTTTCAAATCTTCGATGATGAGCGAACCGCCGTCACAAGCTTTAACGATAAAGAGACCATTTACGTCGCGCCTTAAATAATTTCTAGATCGCCCCTCTCAGAAATGAGCTGCTCGGTTATCTCTTCAAGCTTTGAACTCTTGGGTTTGATGCGGGTGGAGTGAGTGCTTAGTTCATCAATGACCTGACTCCATCGATCATAGAGACCGTCGATTTTTTTACGATCAAACTGACGTTGAGCTTGAGCCGGCGTTCCCAAAGGCGTTTTATGAATGTTGATAGACTGGGTAACGATGCTTTCGACATGCAAGTTATCTTTGAGCCGGGCAATTTCCTGTTCACGAGCTGAAATGGATTTTTGAAAGGAATCCCGTTCCATCTCTAGTTTATTGTTCATTTCATGAACCTGTTTCTGGAGTTTCGTTACTGAATCGACCAGTTCTACATTTAGCGCCGCTATGGCTGCTTCGTGAAGCTGAGCATCGCGAACTTTGTTTTGAAGCAAGAGATTTTCGTCGTGAATTTTTTCAAATTCTTGAGTTTTTATTTTTTGATTAGTCTCGAGGGTTTCGATTTGGCTTAAGTATACCCGGATTTTTCGGTCTGATTCAGCTAATAAAATTCCTCTATTTTCATACTCGTCGGCAAGAACTCCAAATTGGTCTCGGGACTGATGGATGGCTGATTCTAACTGGACAAGTTTCGAATTTAGATTGTTGAACGCTTCTTCATGGGCTTTAAGTGAAGTTCTCAAGGCCTCATTTTCTAGTTGAAGATCACTAATAGCTTTTTCGGCAGCCACCAAATTTCTGGTGGCCACTCTGGTGTTTTCTTCTAGAATTTTATCGCCTAATTTTGCGCGATTAAAAACAGGGCGGATCCTGTCTTTGAAGCGGTCGTATCGTGAAACTGTTCTTAAGAGTTTTTCATTAAAATTTACGAATTCACGGTATTGGGAGTAAATTTCGGCATAGGCCATTTCTGCTTCTTTGCGTTCTTCCAGAGCCAGTTTGTAAGT
>JAHFAE010000039.1 GCA_023250675.1 Oligoflexia bacterium
GATTTGCGGTCTGTTCCCCCCCGCAGAGATACCAAATACTCCCGCCGGCGAGAGCGAAAGATATGCAAACCATCCAAAGATGATTTTTTGTTTGTCGCAACGAGGGTTTTTTCTTTTGAATCGCCTGCTCTTTGGCATTAGTTTGGTGGCGTTTTTTCTTAAAGAATTCTTGATAACTGCTCATAATCCTTCTCCTCGTCTAAATCGAGTAACGACAAGCTCATCGTTGTTCTTGGCCTCAGTTTTCTTTTCAGTGATCTTAAATTCCTTAAGACGTTTTTCTTTTAGCTTAATAAAAATTTCAGATTCCTTGGCAGCCGCAATCAAAATTTCTTGTTTTTGCTCCACGATTTGAGTGTGATTGATAATAATTTCTCGCTGGCGGACGATTCTAATTTCTTGTCCTTTTAAAAAAATTTCAATTTCTTGAAGTCGAGCAACCTCAGCACCATCACGGCTTTCTCGTAAGTCGTATAGTTCAGCTATGGCTTCGTCAAACTGCTGATAGAGTCTTTGCTGCTTTTGCCTTTCGACTTCAAGGCGGCCTAAGCTTTCGTTAAAATCTCTTCGGGCAATTCTCTCTTGCTGGTGGTAATATTCTAGGAGTCTTTCGTAAGTGAATTTAAACTTCACGGCATCCTCAAAATTTCATCCATTGAGTTAACAGAATCTTCAATTGTGAATTTGTTACCAATTTCTTGCTTAAGAAATATTTCGATATTGTCGTGAACAGTGATGGCGCGGTCGATTTTAGGATTACTGCCTTTTCTATAGGCACCGATATTAATTAGATCTTCTGCCTCTCTATAAATGGCCATGACCTCTCTTAGTCTCATGGCAATATCGTAGTGGGCGGGAGTCGTCACATTACGCATGACCCGGCTTGTGCTTTGTAAAACGTCGATGGCCGGGTAGTGACCCCTTTGAGCTAAAGATCGCGCTAAAACGATATGCCCGTCGACGATAGACCGTACGGCATCGGCAATGGGGTCATCCATATCGTCACCTTCAACGAGAACGCTATAGAGACCTGTGATACTTCCTTTTTTATCAAAAATTCCAGCGCGCTCTAAAAGTTTTGGCATCAACGAAAAAACGCTAGGCGTGTAGCCTTTGGTCGCTGGTGGTTCACCGGTGCTCAAACCAATCTCTCGTTGCGCCATAGAAAATCGAGTGACCGAGTCCATCATAAGCAAAACGTTTTTTCCCATATCACAGAAGTATTCTGAAATAGCCGTAGCAACAAAAGCACCTCTCATTCTAACCACTGGGCTTTGATCACTTGTAGCGCAAACAATAACCGAGCGAGCCAATCCCTCAGGGCCCAAGTCGTTCTCAATAAATTCTCTGACCTCACGGCCCCGCTCTCCTATGAGGGCTATGACGTTGACGTCGGCGCTGGTAGCTCGGGCGATCATTCCCAAGAGCACTGACTTCCCTACGCCAGATCCTGCCATGATTCCCACCCGTTGCCCCATGCCAGCTGTCAACAAGCCGTTGATACTTTTGATTCCTAAGTTTAGAGGTTTTTTAATCGGAGGGCGGGTCAGCGGATTTTCTGTAGCCGCATAGATGCTTATTTCATCTATGGTTTGAACGCGACCCTTATCGTCCATAGGTTCACCAAGACCGTTGAGAACTCTTCCCAAAAGCTTTGGCCCTACTCGCACTGTGGCTTCTCGTCGTGACAAAACCACTCGAGCTCCCATCCCAACGCCGCGAAGATCCCCAAGAGGCATAAGAAGAACGCTCTTCTCTCGAAAACCTACAACTTCGGCTAAAAATGGTTTTTCACCGCTACTGGGATAAACTTCGCAGACCGTGCCCAGCCATGCCCCAGGGAGATGGCCTTCCATCAAAAATCCTACGACCTTCGTGATTTTGCCGCTGTCATGAAACAGAGGATTTCGGTTAACCGCCGTTTCATATTTGTTCAAGTTAATGGCAAATGTCGAATCGCCCATTATCCCTCAGCGGTCTTTGGAATTTTTGAATCAAGTAATACAAATAATTTTTCAAGTCTTTGTTCAATTGTAGCGTCAATAACCCCGTAGTTAGTTTCAATGAGACATCCCCCGGGTGAAATGGCTTCACTGGCCTCTACTTTGAGTTTTGTGATTCTCTCAAATGGATTACCCATTTCTTTTTTTATTGATTCAAGAAACACAGAGTCTTGGCGACTCACACGAATGATGATTTCTTCTTCGGACTGAGCATTTTCAAGAGCCTTTCGCATGACGTTTATTATCTGACCGGGATCCTCTTTAATCTCCTTTAGAGCAATAGCTTTTGCCAAATGGTAAATCGTCTTTACGAAATGTCCTTCATTTTCTATGAAAATCTGCTGTTTGATTTCTGAAATGGTTTGAATCATCTTACCAAGATTCTCTAAGGCTTGTTTGATTTCTGCTGCCGCATCGGCAAAACCTTTAGTTTTGCCATCTAGCATCCCCAAAGCATAGGCCTCGCTAAAAGCTTTTTCTTCGATGACTTTGAGTCGACTCAATACTTCTGCTTCAACCTTATCTTGAAAACTCTTTTGATCTAGAGCCGAAAGACCCGTCGTTTGAGCTGTTAATGAATTGATTGCAAATTCGCTAGGTGTATTTTCAACTTGCTGAGGATCCCGCGCAAAGGTAAGCACTTGTTCGGGAACCTCTTGATTCAAAGTTCTTGGTTGATAACTAAGAATTTGGCCTTGAGCTTCAGATTGTTTAAGCACTGGTTTAAACAAGAGCGTCCTCCGCTCCGCCACGGGCTATGAGAATCTTACCCTCAGCCTCAAGCTTTCGTGCGGTATTGACCATCTCTTGTTGAGCACCCTCAACATCGGAGAGCTTCGACGGTCCCATACTTTGTAAATCTTCTTGCAGAAGTGTTGAAGCTCGAGAAGACATATTACGAAAAATTTTAGCCTTAATATCGTCATTGGCTGTCTTAAGGGCCAGTAGAAGTTTCTCGTTGGGGACTTCTTTAAGAAGCGACTGGATACCACGATCGTCGATCTTAACGATGTCTTCAAAGACGAACATGAGTTTTCTAATTTCCTCAGCTAAAATGGGGTCTTTTTCTTCGATTCGAGACATGATGGCTGTTTCTGTGTTCTTATCCATAACGTTGAGCATTTCAGCTACCGGCAGTACGCCGCCTAATTGGGATTGCTCCACACTGCCCATAGTTGCAAGTTCTTGCTTTAATACTTTGTCTACCTCTTCAATGAGTTCGGGGGATATGTAATCAAGATTAGCCATTCTCAAAACCGATTCGGCCTGCAATGATTCAGGCATTCGTTTTAAGACTTCACATTTTTTCTCAGGTTCAAGATGGGCAAGAATGACAGCGATCGTTTGAGGATGTTCGCTGACGAGAAAATTTGCCAATGATTTGGCGTCGACGACTTCAAGAGACTCTAGGGTTTTAGCTGCTGACCCACCGGCTGTGAGGTTAAGGTGGCCAAGAATACCCCTAGCTCGTTCTTCGCCAACGGCTGCAATAATATTTTCTTTAGTGGCAATGTCTCTTGAGAAGATATACTCTTCTGTTTCACTGATTCTTTCGTAATATTCTTCTAAAACGCGTTTTGTAACATCAACGGGGACGGCTCTTAGGCGATTCATATTATTGACGAGTTTACGAATGTCACTGTCTTCAAGATATTTAAACAGTTCGGTGCAGGCCACGTCGCCAAGATAATTTAGTAAAATGGCGGCCTTCTCCATGCCCCGAAGTTCTTCGAAATTGACTGCTGCGTTTAACATTTTGGTCCCCTCATGGTTTACCCTGCTCGTCTCTCATCTACCCACTGATTAAGAGCAAACGCGGCTTTTTTACTGTCACTCGTAATAATGCTTAAGATTCTTTCTTTAAGGAGTTCACTTTCGGCCTTGTCGGGATCTAGAGTTTCTTCTAAGAGAGGCAACGCTCCATTCATCCCCGGCAAACTATTATCTATTGTTTGTAAGTCCTCTAGTTCTTCAATTGTTTTAGGAAGCATTTCTTCAACAGAGTCTTGGAAGCTTTCAGTGATCCACCGCATGAATGGTCGAACCACAACAAAGAAGAAAAAGGCAAAACTCAATGCTATGACAGCCCATTTAATCAGGTATGAAATACGCTTAGTGCGCTCTAAAGAGTTGATAATTCGCTCGCTGTCGTTAAAATCTTCTCTTTGAAATTTTATATTTTCAATTTTGACGGTGTCACCGCGCTTTTCTTCAAAACCGATGGCATTCTTTATTATGGTCTCGTATTTGACCAATTCTTCAGGTGTTCGGGCCGCCCACTTTTCTACTGATTTACCATCTTTATCAGTTGTAACCGTCGTCACACCGTCGACTAGAACGGCTACACTTAATTTTTCAATGGACCCGATGGGTTCTTTTATATTTCTTACAGTTTTTGTATTGTCGTAGTTTGTAGTTTTAAGTTCTTTATCGACATCTTGTTTAAAGCCCACTGAATTGGGATCCTCAGCACCTGGCAAATTCGATCGTGATCCAGGAACTCCTGCCGTATTTGTTCGGTTGCCTCTCAGCTTTTCTTCTTCTGTCTGAATAGATTTAATGGCTTGTTTATCAGGGTCGACCACCTCTTCAACACTTGAGACCTGACGAAAGTTGACATCGGCGTTGACTCGGGCAACGACCTTTCCTTCTCCCACAACTTTAGATAATATATCTTGAATACTGTTTTCTAGGGCTCGTTCCCTATTGGCCTTGTACTCCATCATTTCGTTGCTCGCCGCTGCTATTCCACCGACGATATTCTTACTTAAAACTTTACCATGGGAGTCAACGACTGTAACCCGATCCGGAGAAAGACCTTCAACAGCACTTGCCACCAAATGGATAATGCCTCGAACTTGGTCTAGAGTCAGGTTTCGATTATCCTTCACATCAACGATAACACTGGCGGTGGCCGAATCTCCTTCTTCAAGGAACGTCTTCTTGACTGGTACCGCTAAGATAATTTTAGAACTTTTTATAGCATCAATACTATTGATAGTTCTTACCAATTCTCCTTGAAGAGCTCTTTGGTAGTTAATTTTTTGCACGTAACTTGTGGTCCCAAAACTCTCCTTATCAAAAAGCTCAAAGCCAATTTGACCTATCTTTTCAAAACCCGTTTCCGTCATGACCATCATTTGAGTGCTGTACAAGAATTCAGGCGGTACGGAAATTGATTTTCCACCGTCGGTGAGCTGATAAGGAATTTGCTTTTCTTGCAGTTTAGCAATGACAACCGGAATTTGCCCCGGCGGTATATTAGCAAAGAGAGGCGTATAACTTCTCCCAGTCATCATGAGCGCCACCACTATAAATGTGGAAATGATGATAAAGGATGCCGTAATAACACTGGCCCTTTTCATTGGCGTCAGATTCGTATAGAAATCTTTTAGCTGCGCAACAAGTTTACTGAATAGATTTTGCAAACTCTTCTCCTTTTAATTCTTAAACTTGCATTCTCATAATTTCTTGATAGGCCTCGATCATCTTATTTCGAACTTGCACCATAAGGCGTAAAGCAATATCGGCTTTTTCAGCCGCAATCATAGTCTCGTGAATGTTTTGACTTTTGCCCGTGGCGAGCTCTTGCATTTTAATATCAGAATCTTTTTGAGCTGTGTTGACGGCGTTAACAGCATCTTTGAGAGACGCGGCAAAACTCTTTCCTACCGAGTCAGCATTATTTTGTCCAATCTGAGGTTGAATGGGACTTTCAACAGAAGTAATTTCTTTTGTAGTTAGTCCGGTATTTAAGGTTTTATAAGCAGAATTGATTGTCAAGCCATCCATGGCTTATCTCCTTTAAAAAAATTATCGCCCTAGCTCAATGGCACTCAAGGCCATATTCTTAGTCGTGTTCATGGCCGAAATGTTTGCCTCATAACTTCGTGAAGCTTGCAACATGTCGACCATCTCTTGCATCACATTGATATCGGGGTAAGCTACATAGCCTTCTTCATTCGCATCAGAATGGGTAGGATCGTATTTCATAATAGGCCCTTTTCGATCGGGACGAATATCTACCACTTGAACCCGATTTATATCTTCGTCCACTTTTCCAGCTAGTATTTCACCAAAATTTCTTTGTTGAGGAAGAGCCGCAAACACCACTTCTTTTCTGCGGTACGGGCCTCCTTCAGGCGCCCGGGTTGTATTCACATTTGCAATATTGCTAGCAATGGTATTCATGCGGGCCCTTTGAGCACTCATCCCGCTTGAGCTAACTCGCATTCCCGTTAGAAAATCCATTATTTACCTCCCTCAGAAATTCCGTACTTGAGCATGGCCATTTTTTTATTAATCAATTGAACGGCTGCTTTATAAAGAACACTGTTTTCAGTCATTGTCGTGACCTCTTTATCTAGATCAACAGTGTTTTTATCAGGGCTTACATTAATATCAGGATTATCTTCTACGGTGACCCGCTCCCGACCTAAGCTCGCGCCGCCCATTGTAAAATGCTCAGGTTCGCTCGCAGATAAACCATTGGCTCCATCAAGATCTACAGCTCGCGCCAAAGCGTCTTCAAACTCCACAACCTTTGCCTTATAGCCGGGCGTTTCTGCGTTGGCGATATTTGCACTTGCTACATTGTGACGAAGAAGCCTGTAGTTTAAAGATGCCCCAAGGGCTCTCGTCGTTTTATCAAAAAGGTCAGCCACAGTCAGCCTCCTCATGTCTACCTGTTCCACTATATTCATGGAGTTTATTTCTCAATGTACGAATACTAATTCCTAAAAGCCTAGCGGCTTGTGTTCGATTTTGTCTTGTCTTGTCCAGCGTCTTGAAAATCAGAAGCTTTTCCATTTCAGCTATGGTGGTACCAGGCTCAATAGCCAAGGGTTGATTGGGAATCACAACAACAGATTGATTCTCAATATGAATAAGGGAATCTTGAATTTCTGATCCATGAGTTAATAAAACCGCACGCTCCACAACATTTTCTAACTCTCTTACGTTACCTGGCCAATACCAGGCAGATAATTTCTCGCGAGCCCCTTGTGAAAGAACGGTCGCTGCTTTTGAATTCAATATCGATGAAACTTTAATAAAATGTTCCGCCAATGTTAAAATATCGTTTGGCCTTTCACGAAGAGAGGGAATGTGCAACGGAATGACGTTCAACCGATAATATAAATCCTCTCGAAATTTCCCTTCTTTGACCAGCAATCGTACATCTTTGTTCGAAGTGGCAATGACACGAAGGTTAACCTTAATGGGATTTCTACCTCCCAGTCGATCTACCTCTTCTTCTTGGATAACACGAAGGAGTTTCGCTTGAAGCGCCAGCGGAAGTTCAGAAATCTCGTCTAATAATATCGTGCTCTGAGAAGCTAATTCGAATTTACCTATTTTTTGAACCATGGCTCCTGTGAATGCCCCTCGTTCAAACCCAAATAATTCACTCTCGAGAAGGCCCTCAGGCACTGCAGCACAATTTATGGCCACAAATTTTCTAGAAGCCCTGGGGCTCTTGTCATGAATATACCGAGCTACCAGCTCCTTGCCCGTTCCACTTTCACCAGTAATCATTACCGTTGCTTTGCTCAGAGCTACGTTGGTTGCGGTTTCAAGAACTCTCTGAAACCCCTGATCGACTGTCAAAATAGCTCCAAATTCTACGGCATTCATTTTGTACCTCCAGCAGGTTTACGATCAACATAACGTTTGTATTTTTCAGACCATTGAACTTGTGCCAATTGCTCATCGGCCATCTTGGCCCAAAGGGAGCCATCGATTTCGTCTTTAAGAGTTTTCCAGATTTTTTCAGCCTCTTTTATCTGAGTTTGGTCAAAATAGATTTTTCCTAACTTATATTTAATAGATGCCACCGGAAGCCCGTCACCGAATTTGTCTATGAGAAGCTTGTAGGATTTTTCAGCAAATCCGTATTGCCCTCTTTTTTCGTATAAATCTCCTTCTAGTTCTAAGGCTTCCGCTACGATATTTTTCTTAATGACGTCCGGCGTTTTTACGGCGATATCGATGATTTTGCTAAGCCATCCGATGGCTTTCTCATTATTTTTCAGTTCATGATTGAGTTTGGCTAACATGAGCCAGTGCTCTGCTAACAAGGCAGGGCTGCCCTTCCAATGTTCAGTCAATTCATTAAGAGCAAGCATTGCTATGTCGAGCTTTTCTTCTTTCTCCGCTATGGATGCCAATATGAGACTTCTTTCAATTTGATTTTTCTCATTAAGTTTATTTGGGTCTTGAATGGAGTTCAGGTACTCACTTGATTTTTTTACTTCTCCGGATAAAAGACTTACCTTGGCCAAACGAAGATTGATCTCATCTTCTGAGGGCAAGTTCTCTGTGGCCATTGCTTTCTTTAAATTTTCATCTTTAACTTCTTGCCGACTTCGCAGACAATCTCGATAGCCAGTCGCTGCCTCATCTAATATATTAAGATTTTCATAGGCTAATGCCGCGTAATATCGCGTGTCGATTCTATTGTTTTTGCTTAACCATGCGTCTTTTTGGTTATTAAAAGTCTCTAACGCTTTAATAAATTCACTTTTTTCATTGGCCGCAGCAACTTGCGCCGTTAAGTTTTTTACGATTCGGTTTTTGAAAATAGGAAGGTATTGTGAAATGGGATTATTTTGATAATATTTAATGAGTTGGTCTAAGCTTTTTTCATAATTTTTCTTCTTATAAAAACCATCGGATTCATTCAAGACTAACAGCGTTTCCACGTCTGCAAGTTTATCTTTGGGCATATTTTCTTTCGCATCTTTAAGCGCCGTTTCTAGTTCTTTGGGTTTCATTTCGACAAATCTCATAAGATCAAGATGGAGTTTGGCAAGGTAAGCCCCAGGAGATCCCCGGTATCGAAAAACCGACTCAAGATAGGCACCCGTGACTCGCTTCACTGGGAGGCCCAAAATATCTAAGATTTCACCTATTCGGGTCATGGCGTAGCCCCCAAAAGCATGGGATGGAAACCGCTGTAGAAAAATTCTATAACCTTCTAAAGATTCCTTATAATTTTTGAGCCAAAATCGCGCTTCAGCAGAATTAAAATAGATGTTTGCTGCTTCCGCCCATTTATCGGGATATTTTTTTAGAGCTTCGTCGTATTCTTTGACCGAAGTAGCGTAATCTCCAACTCTGAAAAAAACATCACCTCGACGGAATCGGGATTCAATACCATAATTTCCAGAGGCCTTATCATTTTCAATTCCTTCAAATTCTTTAATGGCCTCTTCGTTTTTTCCTAAGGCACGATAAGCCTCAGCCACAGCCACTCTCATTTGCCAATAGTAGGGGCTTTCAGGATATGTTTTAATACCGACTTGAAATGTGGACAGGGCGCCGAAGTTATTTCCCACGTCGAGATAATTAAGGCCTAACAACATGAGAATCTTAAATCGGCTAGGATCATTGGGATATTGGTTTAAAAGTGCCTTGTATTTTGTCATGGCTTTCTCAAAATCAACCCGCTCATGATCGCGGCGCCACAAATCAAAATAAATATCGGCCTCAAGAAAATTTAATACTTTGTCATATTGGGAAGTTCGATATTTGTCTCTGAAAAACTTCAATGTACGCAAACCAAGTGCGGGCTTGCCTTCATTTTTGAATTTAAAAATCAGACGTACTTGAAGGTTTTCATCGTCTTCCCTTTCAGGAACTCCGTAACCTGCTGGCTGGGCTAAAAGATCTTTTAAATAGCTGTGGTCAATGTTGAGTTCTGGAAAATGTAAATAGATGTTTTCTTGACTTCTGATTACAGCCAATTCATCAATATCTTTATCTTCAATTTTAAATCTATTTAGATCTTGATCTCCTCCATCAAAAATTCCGTATTTAATTTTCAAATTTTGGTTAGGAGTTTGTTTCAAAGGCAATTGACCTTGGGTACCGATCTCAGGATTTTCAATGGATGCCAGCTTGCGTTTTTGTAATTTTTTTGGCCTTGCCTTTGAGACGAGAGTGGCGAGTTCACCCTTAATGTGCGATGGTCCTGGAGCTTCGAATTTTTTAACAGGTTCTTCTCTGTAAATATCTAAGACAAGTGTCGTCGGTGATTCGGTTTGGTAGTCAAACATTCCGATGTCATTGTTTGATAATCGAAATTCAACTAATGCGTCTCCGTTGATCCCTTCAATAACTTCGACGTATTTCACTCGACGATCTCTGAGAGAATTTAAAGCGGCGACTTCCTCTGGTTTTACTCCTGTGAATTGAATTGTCGTCCTATAAGTATCATTTTTTGGATCACGCCGAAGGTCGTAACGCCATTCGCTAAGCCCGGTAATTTCAATGTGCGTGGCATCTTTCATAGACTTCATTTTAACCGCAATAGTTGCAAGGGATGTTTGGCTCCAAACCAACGTGACAAAAGTCAAAACTAGTCCTGCCAAAGATCTCAAACTATCAGTCAAAACAGTTTTCCTTTCACCAAAAGTCGAGGGTTCATCAACTGAACAAGAACGGGGCTGTCAAGAGTTTCACACCCGGATGGACCAACGCAAAGTGGGTCTGATTTTAAAGATTGAATGAAACCAAAAAATTCTAGTATCTTACGCATACTGATTCCTTTCTCTGACCTCGATGTAAAAAACACATAAAGACTCTAAGTCTTGCCATCGCAATAGTGATGCCACTTCGAACTCTCGTTTAAACGCTGTTGAACCTGGACTCGACCGCGAAAATTTGGCGGAGCGACAAAGCCCTGACGCATCCTCCAGTAAGTTTTCAGAATGATTAAGAAATCAGGTGTTTATTCCGAAAAATATTTCAGGTGGGGAACATCTTGGGCAAGACATCGGCACGGGCTCTTCTATTCGTTTTTTTAGGTTCTGGTTTTGGATGTGCACTTTTAGGAAGTGGCGAGGATCCAGTGAAAAAAAATCCAGGAATAAAATTTCAACCACCTCCAAATCCATTTGCACAATCTCATATCAGCAGTGCCGATCAAGTTTGGCAGAGCGAATCAACAGGCAACACCATTGCCATCAATTCGACTTGCCAAGAGTACAGCGATTTAACATTAAAGGACCTCCAGCAAAATATTTTGGGTGGTATTGAAAATCTCAAAGTTCAATCAGATAAAACTGTTTCATTCGATGGTCGAGAAGCCCAACGAATTGTGTCTGTTGGATCTGCCGAGGGTGTTTCTATTAGCGTAGATCTTCTTATTTTGAAAAAAAATAATTGTACCTATGACTTAGCTTACATCGCTCGAAGTAAATTCTACGACGATGAGCATGGAATTTTTGAAACATTTCTAAAAAGGTTTCACGCACCATGATCGCAAACCTTACAAATACTGCCGGTAATCTGGCTCTGCAGCTCCTTCGCTTTGTGGGTGGCATGACCATGCTTGCTCGAGAAATGTGGTATTCGATTTGGCTTCGCCCGTTCTACCCTTTTCTAATCATCGAACAAATGTATCAAATCGGTGTCCGATCTCTATCTTTGGTGGCAGCAACGGCGTTAAGTACGGGAATGGTCATGGCTCTGCAATTTGGTTACGGCTTACAAAAATTCGGAGGAAAACTCTACGTTCCAAAAGTCGTCGCCCTAAGTCTTATCAGGGAACTTGGCCCCGTATTTACAAGTCTCATGCTGGCAGGACGAGTCGGTGCAGGTATTACGGCAGAGATCGGCTCTATGAACGTGACCCAGCAGATAGACGCTATTCGAGCTTTAGGCACCAGTCCAATAAAAAAAATAGTAATTCCCCGCGTGCTTGCCTGTCTTATTGTTCTCCCTTTGTTAACAGTTTTAGCAAATTTTATTGGTGTTTTAGGGGGAATGTTTATTGGCATGTCTGAGCTAGGCATAGACGCCCAATTTTTTTATCAAAAAGCAGCCTACACGGTAACATTGACAGATTTTTCAGTGGGAATAGCCAAAACATTCTTCTTCGCAGGTTTTATCAGTATTGTAGGCTGTTATTTTGGAATGAACACCACAGGCGGCACACAAGGTGTAGGAATTGCTACCACAAAATCAGTTGTTACAGCTTCAATACTTATTGTTATCAGTGATTTTTTCTTAACCAAATTTTTCTGGATACTAGAACGATGGCTGTAATCGAAGTGAAAAATTTTGCAAAGTCCTTTGACAAGAAAGTCGTCCATCGCAATGTCAACTTTCAAGTCAAAAAAGGAGAATGCATGGGCCTCATCGGCGGCTCGGGTTCAGGTAAAAGTGTTATTTTGCGAAGTCTCATTGGGCTTGAAAAACCAAATTCAGGAATGGTCAACGTACTTGGTGACGACATCACTCAGTTCACGGAGAAAGAATTGGTCCCAGTACGAAAGCGCGTGGCTTATGTATTTCAAGGTGGTGCTCTTTTTGATTCTATGAGTGTTGCAGATAATCTCAGCTACCCTCTGATTGAACATACCACTTTGAGCCCCTCAGAGATTAAGTCCATAGTTGAAGAAACATTACAGAGTTTTGGTCTCTCTGGCAGTGAAAAGATTATGCCTGCGAATCTGAGCGGCGGAATGCAAAAGCGCGTGGGATTAGCGCGAGCCATTATTCTTGAACCCGAGGTCATTTTGTATGATGAACCAACTGCGGGATTGGACCCCTTCAACACTAAAAAAATTCAAGAGAAAATTTTAGAGCTCAAAGAAAAAGGAGTGACGAGTATTCTCGTCACCCACGATATGCCCTCTGCCTTTGCCGTCTGCGATAAAATGGCGCTTCTTCTCAATGGTGTCATTGCCGCAGAGGGGACTCGATCTGAATTGGAATTCAAAAAAGGAAGTGTCATGGAAAAATTTATCAACGGGGATGAATTCTGAAAATGGAACCGTCAAGACTCGTTGAAGTAAAAGTCGGAATTTTCGTTGTCTTGGCTACCGTCATTGCCCTGGCATTTATAATGATTTTAGGTGGCGAACGGGTCTTTTTTCAACGGACAGATATTGTACATATCAAAGTAGATGAATCTTCGGGGCTCGGTGCAGGGAGCGTTGTGACTCTCGCTGGCCTACCATGCGGTAATGTCAGTCAAATTTCTTTTGATACCGACAGTGAAAAACTTCTTGTGGATCTCAAAATCGATCGGCGCTGCATGCCCCGAATCACACAAGGTTCTACAGCCGCCATTCACACACAAGGTGCCCTTGGGGATAAATATGTGGCCATTCACCCCGGAAACCACTCCTCAGCACCTATCAAGGCAGGAGATATCATCGAAGTTGAAAATGGGGCCGACTTTCTCTCGGCCCTTGGAAGATCTGGAAATCAATTAGAAAAAGCATTTCAGATACTTGATAGCGTCGAGAAATTTATGAGCGTTGTTAATGACAGGGGGCTAGCTCAGAATTTGGCAGACTCGGCTAAAAATTTAAAGAATACGACCTCTAATTTTAACGAACTTCTCGTATCGATTTCTGGCAGTTCACCAAAAGAAAATAAACTCAAAAAATCTATGGACCACATTGCAAACATTCTTGAAAAAGTTGACACAGGCCAAGGAACACTAGGCAGCCTCATTAACGATCCAACGGTTCATGAAGACCTTAAATCTGTTCTAGGGGGGGCAAAACGGAACAAGTTACTGAAGTATCTTATTCGATCGACAATCCAGAAGGGCGAAGAAGAAGACGCTTCCAAATCTGGAAAGTAGCATTTTTTTTCATTTTCCTTTGGGGCTCCCAGCCTCCAACCCTTCTATCTCAAAGGACCGCCGATATACTTTTGAGCCAACTTGAATTTGCGTCAGAATCTCGATGGCCGGGAAGTGCTATTGCCTTTAGATGGCGAGGACATCTGTTGAATGAGAAACTTTCCATATGCTTTCGTATGGAGTGTCTTGATTCAGTTCCCCATTGGCAAATTCTGGCTACTGATCCCGAAATACAGACTGACCAAAGTATTCTCATAGAGGATAGAACAAAGAATTGGGTGATTCTCCCACTCAATCTTATTCCTTCTAAATTTTTTGACCCCAAAATTTCACAACTTCGAATTCCTTCAAACGTTATGATCCAAATATCTTCAAACCAAGAGGGAATTCTCAAAGACCGCGAGCAAAATAAAAAATTATTTTCTATCGTCTCTGAAGATCCATGGATTTCCGATTGGCGCATGCCTATCAACTCACCCATCACTTCAAAATTCGGAGGACGTCGAATCGCCCCCAACGGTGAACCCTACTTTCACAGCGGCGTTGACCTTCGAGCGAGCTGGAACACACCTGTCATGGCGGCCTCCCAAGGTACTGTCATTGGTACCGACGAGCAGGTTGTTTCGGGAAACACGATTACTATCGACCACGGATATGGATTGATCACTCGGTATCTACATCTGGCGAGGTTTTTAGTAAAGCAAGGGGACAAGGTAAGAGCTGGAACAGTGATTGGATTAAGTGGAGCTACCGGTCGCGTCGAGGCTCCCCACTTGCACTGGGAGATTCGTTCGCGGGGGCATCCTGTGGATCCGCTGACCACTTTTCGTCTTCTGGAACATCTCGCTTATTCTGAGTAAACCGTATTTCTTTTACCCAAGTCTCACCGCCGTATTGATTTATTTTTTTTAGAAGCTCTCGTCTGACGTAGAAAAGTTGATTCATCCAGGCTGCATTGATAACCCAAATATAAAGAATTCCATTTGAACAACCCACGGGTGAACATTTTTCAGCGATATTCATGCCGACCACTTTGGCCCAATCGAGTTTGAGGCGGTATCTCTTAAAATCAAATGCTAAAGGCGAGTTGCCTTTCTCCATCAAGGATTGTAGAACATCCAGAGCTGATTGGGGGGATTTCTTCTCGGTCACGAGGGAACATTACTTGAGCCAAACAGAATATTCCACAAAAACAATCCATATTGTTGGCGCTGGTCTCGCTGGCACCGAATGCGCGCTCAAACTCGCAGATCTGGGTCACAATGTCATACTTTATGAAATGAGACCTCAAGTAAGTACTCCCGCTCATCGAACTAGTCATTGTGCTGAATTGGTTTGTTCAAATAGTTTAGGCAGCCTTCTAGAACCGACAGCTCCTGCCCAACTTAAATGGGAGATGGAAAAGTTAGGCAGCCAAGTTCTCAAATGTGCCATAGATGCTCGGGTTCCTGCTGGTCAAGCGCTCAGTGTTGATAGAGAGATTTTTTCTCGAAGTTTAACAAAACTTGTAGATGAAAATCCAAGAATTAAAAGAGTTTCAAAAGTAATTGAGTCTCTTGACGAAATTGGGCGACCAGCAGTTATTGCTACTGGCCCCCTCACCCATCCTTCACTCTCAAAATGTTTACAAGAGCATTTTGGAGGAGATTTTCTTTATTTCTTCGATGCCATCGCACCTATTATCGATACCGACAGCATTAATATGGATATTTGTTTTAAAAAAAGCCGCTACGACAAAGGCGGAGCCGACTACATTAATTGCCCCCTAGATAAAGAACAGTATTTTGAATTTGTCGAAGAAATAAAATCGGCCCAAGTCGTAGTGCCTAAAGACTTCGAGAACACACCTTATTTTGAGTCATGTCTGCCCATTGAAGTTATTGTGAGCCGCGGTCCTCTAACACTAGCGTTTGGACCATGCAAACCCAAGGGTCTAAGAGATCCTCGAACGGGCCGCGACCCTTTTGCCGTCGTCCAACTAAGACAAGAAAATAAATTTGGTACGGCATATAATATGGTTGGGTTTCAAACAAAGATGACTTACCCCGAACAAAAGCGTGTTTTTAAAATGATTCCGGGTTTAGAAAACGCGGATTTTTTAAAATTAGGAAGTATTCATCGAAATCTTTTTATCAACACACCTCAATTATTAACTCCTAAATTAAGTTCGAAGACCGATCCTCTTTTATTTTTTGCCGGGCAAATTACGGGGGTCGAAGGATATTTTGAATCCACCACAACGGGCATGCTTGTAGCGCTTACTATAGATAGTTTCTTAAAAGATCTGAAAATTCAAAGACCACCTCAAACTTCAGCCCTAGGAGCCCTTCTCAACGCCATAACTGAATCCAAAGAAAACTTCCAGCCGACGAATATTAACTGGGGGTTGTTTCCCCCGCTCCCAATGACTAAGAAAGTCGATAAAAAGGCCGCGCATACTTTGCGCGCAAGAGAAGATTTTACCCGCTGGCACTCGGATAACTCATTAAAACAACACCCGTTTCTTGACTTTTGTTATTTTAGTCAGTAAAAACTTATTTATGTCTAGAATTATTTTGATGCTTTTCCTCGCAAGTCTTTTTGCGTGCAAGGGCGGAACAACTTCTACTGAACAAACAAAGTCAGAAGTCTATATTTATGATTATAATGCCAATAACTGTAGGACATTTAAACACGAATACTTATCCCGAAAAGAGTACTGCACGGGCCTGCAAATGGAATGGAATAATGGCTGCGCCAACGACGACCGCCGCCAAGAATTCAACGCGTTTTGCCAAGAACTTGAATGGAACCCCGAGGCCACAAACAAAGCATGGAATAAAGTGAAGCCTTCTATAATGTGCTATGTTTCAAAAATTCACCCCACAGACGAAGACATTATTGCGGGCCGAAACTACATTAACACTCAGGGTACCCAAAATTCTTCGGTCTCCGTTTACCATGAGTCTTTTAAGCTTATTGCTAAAAAGGAAATCCAAGAAGGAAATTTCAAAATTACAATGCAGCTCGTAGACTTGAAAACCAAAAAAGTGATCGACGAAAAATTTAGAGTGTGGCCTTACAATGATGCTCGGTCCTTGAGTCTAGATTCAGACACTGAAGATGCTTCGACTATTTGTTACGCAAAGATTTGGTAAGTGGTTCTACTGCTAAACATCGTTTTTACCGGCACATTCATTGCTTATCTGATGGGATTTTTTATCGAAGATCTTCTGCGAATTTGCATGATCTTGGGTTTTGTTTCGTTTTTATTGAAATGGGATTTAAAAAATCTTTGGATTGTCCAGGGGCACACCCGAATCCAAGAGGCCATCTCATTGAGAGAAAGACCAAAGGGTTTTTTGGGTTTATTCACGGCCTTTGCATGGGTCTATCTTCTTCTAAATTTTCTATTGTTACCACTAATTCGTCATTGGTCCTTTGGTACATGGTTTTGGGATCTGGCTGCCATGGAGCAAGTTTTATGGCGATCGAGTCATGGGTTTGGGATCACTTCCACAGCAATATTAAATGATCCTCTTACTCCTTTAGATTTTGTCTTTAAACAACATCTTAATTTATGGCTTTATCCTACGTCTTTTTTTTATCGTATTTTTCCTTTTACCGAGTCTTTACTGATTGCCCAATCATTGGCTTTACTTCTTGCTTTGATTCCCCTTTGGAAAATTGGTGGAGAAATATTTGGTACCAAAATTCCCGTAATCTTACTACCTCTCTTTTATTGGTGCTGGCAGGCCGTACACAAAGTTAACGTTTGGGACGTCCATGAAAACGCATTCATTCCTGTTTTTAGTCTTTGGGCTTATTATTTTTTTCTTAAGAAAAGATGGTGGCTTACATTCGCGTTTACACTTGCTGTGGCGTTCGTCAAAGAAGACGCTTGGGTATTAGCTGGGGCCATGGGTTTTTATTTTTTGGGCTCAAAGAAAAAATGGTTTTGGGCCGCGGGTTGTGTTGTTTTAGGTTTTGCCGTATTTGCTTCCTACGGTGTTTATTTTAATAAAGTCATCACTTTGGGAGAGCGCTACGGTTATCTAGGAAACGATTTTTCACAAAGTTTAAATGCCATAAAATCAAATCCATTTATATTCTTTCAACAACTCTGTTTGCCAGAGCCTAGATATTTTTTGTGGCGCCTTTTTTTATTAGGAGGAGGAACGTGGCTGCTTTCAGGACTTGCCCTTATTCCGATAATTCCTACTTTTTTAGAATGTGCTCTTTCAACAAATCATGGAATGCAGAGTTTTAATAATCACTACGCCATTACTTTAGCCGGTCCACTATTTTTTGCCATTGCATGTGGTCTCAAAAAAATAGAAAATCATAAGAAATTGTTGGTTGGCGTTACTTTAATTTCAATTGCCCAGCTTTATTTTTCAGAAACCAACACCATGGCGTCAATTCTGGGCAGCGATGCCTGGAAAAATCGTAAATGTATGGCATCCCTCGTCGAAAAGATTCCTGAAACCGATGCTGTCTATGCTCAAAATCCGCTGGCAAGTCACCTGTCAAAACGTGAGATTTTGTTACTTTATAAGCCTGGTACTTCCTTGACTTTAGACCGTGCATGGATCGCCGCGCCAGAAGATGTTGAAATACCCGCCAGCTTTTTGGTCATTGCTCAAGATTGTGGATGCAAATTGGCAAGAAATTTCTAAAGAGGCCATCCCTTTTTTAACCTCCCATTGGTAGCTCAAATAAAAGCGAGCTTTGGTTACTTCCAATTGCCAATCAATGTGCGCCCATGGTCAAATTTAGCGATGGCTTCAAAGTGGAATATCCATAAATTCGGCGGTACCAGTGTTGAGACCGCAGATCGTTACAAAGCTGTCGCAGAAATAATCAAAGAACTAGGAACCCAATCTCGTTTAGCTGTCGTTGTTTCTGCAATGAAAGGGGTGACTGACAAACTTATCAACCTTGTTCATTTGGCCCAAAATAAAAATGATGATTATTTGGCAAATCTCGAAGACCTCAAGAAATTACATATTAAAACAGTTGAAGAACTCATTGAGGATTCAAACAAAAAATCTATTTTGGCAAACTTTGAAAAGGACTTTCAAGAAATTCATGATGTTTTAAGAGCCGTAAGACTTACAGGTACATCGTCTGAGCAAAATAGGGAGCGAGTATCGGGTTACGGCGAGGTTTGGTCAGCACAACTTCTTAATGGTTATCTTAACCAGGAAAAGTTAAATTCTCACTGGCTTGATGCAAGACAAGTGCTCATTGTAGAATCAAACCCCAAGAATGTGGTCGTAAACTGGGCAAAATCTAAAGAGCTGACTCAAAACTGGTTTAAATCAAATAATAATCCAATAGTCATCATAACAGGATTTGTGGCCTCTACATCTGGTGGAGTGGCTACAACTCTAAAACGAAATGGTAGTGATTATTCGGCCTCTATTTTTGGTGCACTTCTCGATGCTCAAGAAATTACAATTTGGACCGATGTAGATGGAGTCTTTAGCGCTGATCCCAGACTTGTCCCCGAAGCCATTGTGCTGGATGAACTCTCTTATAATGAGACATCAGAACTGGCTTATTTTGGAGCCAAGGTTGTGCACCCAGCCACCATGGGCCCCGCCATGAAACAAAAGATTCCTATTTGGATCAAAAATTCTTTTAATCCAAAATTTCCTGGTACTAAAATTCATCACCAATCAAAGTCTGCAAGAACTGTAAAGGGATTCTCGGCTATTGATGATGTAGCTCTCATCAATATTGAAGGCAATGGAATGGTTGGAGTTCCCGGTGTGGCAGAAAGGCTATTTAGTTCTCTAAGTAGATCTGGTGTTTCGGTCATCATGATTTCTCAAGCAAGCTCAGAGCATTCTATTTGTTTTGCCGTTCCCCAAAGTCAGGCTGATCTTGCAAAAAAATCAGTGGAGCAGGCTTTTTTTGCCGAAATTCATCAAGGCCAAATTGAAAGCATCCAAGTTTCAAGTAAGAGCAGCATACTGGCCATCGTAGGCGACAATATGGTCAAACATCCCGGTGTTGCTGGTCGATTTTTTAAATCATTGGGTCAAGCTGGTATAAATATTAAAGCCATCGCCCAAGGTTCATCTGAAAGAAATATTTCGGCTGTCATTGAAGAAAAAGAAAGTGCGCGAGCCCTGCGCACTGTTCATTCAGCATTTTACTTATCAGATCAAACCCTTTCTATCGGGATTATTGGGGCCGGTCTGATTGGGCAAACGTTATTAAATCAAATTCTAGAGCGGGCTTCTCATCTTAAATCAAATCGTCAAATCGATATTAGAATTCGTGGCATCATGAATTCTAGAAAAATGATTTTAGACGATCGCCAAATTGACCTCAGCGCATGGAGGAACAAATTAGAAAATTCTCCCGTTCAATCTGATCTTAAGAAATTCACAGATCATATTCAATCAGGCCAATTTCCCCATACGGTTTTGATAGACTCAACGGCAAGCGATGATATTCCCAAACACTATCCTCAATGGCTAAAATCAGGCTTAAATATTATCACCCCCAATAAACGGGGCAATACTTCTGATTTTCGCTTTTACGAAGAACTTCGATCCGTCGCAAAAGAAAAACAGAAGTATTTTATTTATTCAACTAACGTTGGGGCAGGCTTGCCCATCATTCAAACCCTAAGAGATCTCCACCAAACCGGTGATAGAATATTATCAATTGAGGGAATTTTTAGCGGGACCCTCTCGTATATTTTCAACGAGTACAATGGTGAAAATAGATTTTCTGATGTGGTTATAGAAGCAAAGAATAAAGGCTATACGGAGCCAGATCCAAGAGATGACCTTTCAGGAGTGGATGTTGCAAGAAAACTTGTGATTTTGGGCCGTGAGATCGGCCTTAAACTTGAACTTTCTCTAGTTCAAATTGAAAGTCTTGTTCCTGAAAATCTAAGACAAGGCAGTTTAAAGAATTTCTTAGAGAAACTTCCCGAGAACGACAAAGAAATGTCGACTTTATTATCTAAATTTAAATCCCTGAACCAAAGGCTAAAATACGTGGGGACCATCGATGAGGGTGGCAAAGTTCAGGTAAAACTTAAGCCCTATGCCTTTGACCATGCCTTTAATCGAATTTCTGGTAGCGAAAATATTGTGGCTTTTAGAACTATTCGCTACGAAAAACAGCCTCTCATTATTCAGGGTCCAGGGGCCGGCCCAGAAGTCACCGCAGCTGGAGTTTTTGCCGATATTCTTCGACTGGCTTCGTATTTGGGAGCTCCTCAATGAAAAAAGTCACTGAACAAGCCATAGCTTTTGCACCAGCTACAATTGGAAACGTAGGTGTTGGCTTTGACGTCTTGGGACTTGCCGTAGATTCAATTGGTGATCAAGTGACGGTAAAAAAAACGGAAACTGGTGATATTCGAATAAAAAAGATTACGGGAATCGACAATCTGCCCCTTGACCCTTTGAAAAATACGGCCACGGTGGGTTTGATTCAGCTTTGTAAAGACTTAAATTTACCTTTTGGTTTTGAAGTCGAAATTAAAAAAGGAATTCCCTTGGGATCTGGCATGGGTGGTTCTGCCTCTTCGGCAGTAGCCGCCATCGTAGCCGCCAATTCTTTACTATCAAAATCACTAACCAAAAGCGATATGATGAAATACGCTTTGATGGGCGAGGCGATTGCAACAGGTAGCATTCACGGTGACAATGTTGCTCCTTGTTTGTTTGGCGGGCTTACGTTGGTTCAATCTTTAGATCCTCTTCATGTCATTTCAATTCCGATTCCGAAAGACTTATTTTTTGTTTTAGTTCATCCTGGATTTCGACTTGATACAAAGGCGGCTCGAGAGATCTTAAAGCCACACATCGACTTGAAAGATTATGTCAAACAAACGGCAAATCTTGCAGGTTTTATAGCGGGTTGTTTCATTAAAGATTTTGAAGTTTTGAAAAACTCTTTAAGCGACATACTTATTGAACCTCAACGCGCTCACCTCATAGAAGGATTTCAAAAAATCAAAGGGTCTGCTCTTGATAATGGAGCCTTGGGGTGTTCGATTTCAGGAGCAGGCCCAACAGTTTTTGCTGTGACAAAGGGTAAATCAACGGCCAATAAAGTTAAAAATGCAATGGTTGTAGCCTTTAAAAATGCTAAGGCCCCTAAAATTACAAGCTGGATTACACAAAGTAGTTCAAAGGGCGCGCACATCATATGAATTTTGTAAGCACCCGGGGCAAATCTAAACCAGTCAATTTCAGTACTGCACTTAAGGCAGGTCTTGCCGAAGATGGTGGGCTTCATGTGCCACAGACTTTTCCACAGTTTTCACTTTCAGATTTTAAAAGTAAAAAAATCTTAGATATCTCTTATAACATTTTAGAAAAATTTCTCGCGGGTGATTTAATCACTGAAAAATTACACCAAATATTAAATGACGCTCTTTCTTTTCCTATCCCACTCACATCGATTTCTAGGAACTTAAATATTTTAGAGTTATTTCATGGGCCGACAGCCGCATTTAAAGATGTGGGGGCGCGGTTTTTGGCAGGTTGTGTGGATGATTCTAATGATAGCATGGTGCTTGTAGCAACTTCAGGAGATACTGGGGGAGCCGTAGCTTCAGCTTTCAACAAAAAGAAAAGATCTAAGGTTTTCATACTATTTCCTGAAGGAAAGGTGTCGTCCTTTCAACAAAAGCAATTGACCTGTTGGGGTAAAAGTGTAGTGGCCCTTGCAGTAAGGGGATCATTTGATGATTGTCAAAGAATTGTGAAACAAGCATTTGAAGCAAAGAAACTTTTCAAAGGCAGCCAACTTCTTAGCGCAAATAGTATAAATATCGGTCGCATTTTACCTCAAACTCTTTATTACGCTTGGGCGAGTATGAAATACCTCAATGACCACGGGGCCAATCCAGATTTTATCGTCCCAACGGGCAATATGGGCAACGGAGTTGCCGCCCTTTGGGCTAAGAAAATGGGATTCCCTATCGCAAAAGTGATTTTAGCTTTTAACGCCAATGGAGCCGTTGAAGAATATTTTCAAACTGGAGATTGGAAGCCCAGACCAACCGTGTACACACTTGCTAACGCCATGGATGTGGGTAAACCCAGCAATATGGAGCGACTACTTCACCTCTATCCAGATCTAAAACAATTGCGCCAAGATGTCGAAGCTTATTCAGTCAAAGACAGTGAAATAAAAAATACAATCATTGCCTTATCAAAAGAGGGATATGTCTGCTGTCCTCACACCGCATGTGCCATTCATGTCAGTAAAAAACTTTCTCGACACCATATGATAGTCGCTTCCACAGCTCATCCAGCAAAATTCAAATCTGTTGTCGAGCCCTTGATTGGTAAAGAGATTCCATCCCCAGCTCATTTAAAACAAATTGAAAATTCAAAGGAATCATTTGAAGTGATTAACGCCAATTTAGAGTCTCTCATTGAAAAGGTTTTAAAAAATGCAAACTGAGAAACAATCAAACATGTTAAAAGAATCTCTAGAAGCTCCTTCAAGAGTACAGAAACTTTTAGATTCAGATAAACATATATACAAAGATCTCGCCAAAGACTTGCAAAAGCTTGAACCCGTGGTTGTGGCAACAATAGCTCGAGGGAGTTCTGACCATTGCGCTAATTTTGCAAGCTATTTGATTCCCCAATGCACTGGTAAAATCGTAGCATCGATTGCACCTTCTATCGTCACAAAATTAGAATCAAAGTTAAAACTTAAAAACCAGTTTGTCTTGGCCATCTCACAATCAGGTAAGAGTCCAGATACCGTGGATTCTCTCAAAGCTGCAAAACGAGCAAAAGCTTTGACAGCGGCATTAGTTAACGACGAAAACTCTCCACTTTCTGCGATTTCAAAATATGTCTTAAATCAATATGCGGGACCAGAATTAAGTATTGCTGCGACAAAGACTGTGATCTGTTCGATGACCGCCATCACACGCTTAACAGCACAGTGGTCTAAAGATAAAAAACTTTTGAAAGCATTGCCGGAATTACCTGAATCGTTGAAGAAGGCTTGTGAAAATTCTAAAGAATTGGATGTCGAAATATTAAAGAATGTTTCTCATGTTTACGTTTTATCGCGGGGAATGGGTATGTCTGCGGCTCTTGAATTAGCTCTTAAGCTTAAAGAAGTTTGCGGAATTCATGCCGAAGCTTTTTCTGCCGCCGAAGTACGCCATGGCCCTCGAGAGATTGTCGACAAAAACTATCTTGTCATTGCCATTGCATTTTTGGAATCAGGAGGAGAAGACGTATTGGCAGCTGCTCAAGAACTCAAAAATCAGGGGGCTAGAGTTTTAGTTGTTGGGCCCCATAGTAAAAGCGGATTTAACGTGCCCCAACTATCGGATTTTCGCCTTGATCCTATATTGACATTGCAACTTCTCTACCCTTGGCTCGCAAAATCATCGGAGGTCTTAGGCCGTAATCCCGATCGCCCCACACATTTGAAGTGTAAGGTCGTCGAAACGGTATAGAAATTTTGAGAGCCGCAAATTGTAGAAGCCAAACCAATTAGACGAATATCAACTCTAATTTGTTATCAAGTCTAATTATGGTCACACCAAGCGGAGACTCCTGACATTAAGGCACGACATTGACCCGTTTCGCAATAACCTGCAGTACCTACGATAAAGGCACGACAATCTCCCGAATCACAAATGACTGGTGACCTTGTCAGCAGAGCACGACAATTGGCTGAACTGCACCAATACGAAGATTTAAGGACAAATGCTTTACAATTGCCTGTTGCACACCAAACGCTGTCTTCTAATAACAATCCTCGACAATCATTTGAATCACAGTATGCAGGTATATTTGAAATTACAGCGCGACAGTCATTTGTTTTACACGATGCACCATCCCCTGTTACAAGAGCTTCGCAATCGCCAACGGGCATCTTGATAAGACTTCCGTTTGTGCTCAAATTAAGTGCCGCGTATTTTTTTTTGATATTACCTGCCACGCAAATTGTAGAAGCCAGTAAAGTTATCCCTATAATTAATAATTGAATTTTCATAGATTCCCTCTAGTTCAAAGTCTGAAATTTCTATGCCAATTCATAGAACAAAAATCTATTTCTTTAAAGATCAATTATTGAGGGGGTCGTTTTTTATTTATGAGATTAATATTAACTATTCCTGAGCAA
>JAHFAE010000040.1 GCA_023250675.1 Oligoflexia bacterium
GTTTTGCCATAGTCGCGACGTAACAAATTCAGGGATAATTACGGTAACCATAGATTTGGGACGCTCTTTAGTTTCGAGTTCAATAAAGTCTAAGAGGGGGCGAATGACCGAACGATAGGGCGACGGCAGAATTTTCAGCTCTGTCCCCATTCCATACTTCATCCAATCTGCAATGATGCGCTCTGTAACTCTCGGAGTAATGTCAATATAGCAGGCCACGATGTCTTTACTAATGCTTCTTGCGTAATGGAGCGCCTCGAGAACTCCCTTATGAATTCCTGAAACCGGAATAATAACATAATGGGCCGCTGCTTCATGAGTTGGGGGAGCTGGGCCAACCAATCGCAACTGATTACCGACGACCAGATAGTGGTATTTAATTCTTCTAAATTCCAAAACAAAAATAGGAATAAGAACACAGACTATCCAGCCGCCCTCGGTAAACTTCGTGGCTACTATGACCAAAAAAGCAATGGTAGTCGCAAGACATCCTAGGCCGTTCACGACAATACTAAATCGCCAATTCTCTTCTTTGGTTTTTAACCAGTGCTTTACCATCCCTCCTTGTGAAAGACTAAAACTTAAAAATACACCTAAGGCGTACATGTGAATCAGAAGATTGACGTCGGACTTAAATACCCAAATCAGAAACATCGAAGCGAAACCCAAACCTAAAATGCCGTTACTAAAAACAAGACGATCACCTCGTGAGGCAAGCTGTCGAGGCAAATATCTATCTTCGGCCATGAGTGATGTGACCATAGGAAATCCGTTGAAACTTGTGTTGGCTGCCAAAAATAAAATACCTGCTGTCGCCGCTTGAATTAAAAAATAAAGAGGATCAAAGTTCATATGCCGCGCAAGTTGAGAAATGACTGTGTCGTCGGGCTTAAAATTTATTCCGAAAACGTGTGCAAAATAACTCACGCCCAAAAACATGAGTGCCAAGATAGCTCCCATCCAAACTAATGTGGTTCGGGCATTTTTTTGTTCTGGTTGATTAAAAGCCATGACACCGTTACTTATCGCTTCAACACCTGTCAATGCAGTACACCCGCTTGAAAAAGCCACCAAGATTAACCAAACACCAACGCCTTGAGTTGACACTGGCATCAAAGGCGCCATACCTTCGGTCGGCGGCGCGTTTATGTACGAATAACCCAACCAAATAAACATTGAAAAAATAGAAATTATGAAAATATAAGTAGGAACAGCAAAGACCGTTCCAGACTCACGAATTCCACGAAGATTCATCAAAATCAAAATAAAAATGGCAATAGTAGAAATAAGAACCCGGTGTTCATAGAGACTTGGAATTGCAGACGTCACAGCCGCTGTCCCTGCGGCAATAGAAACCGCTACGGTAAGTACATAGTCAATGATGAGTGATGCGGCGGCGACAAGGCTCGGGTAGCCTCCCAAATTTTCTTTGCAGACTGTGTAGGCTCCGCCGCCCCCGGGGTAAGCTTGTATTGTTTGACGGTAACTAAAAATAAGAATCCATAAAAGTCCGACGATTGATAAAGAAATGGGCCACGTCCACGGAAAAGCATTGACGGTAACTGCAGCTCCTCCCAAAACAATTAGAATTTGCTCTGTTGCATAGGCCACAGAAGAGAGCGCATCAGAAGAAAAAATTGCTAAGGCTTTCTTTTTAGATAATCTTTCATGTGTGACGCGGTCTGTTGTGAGGGGGCGACCAACTAGAATACGCTTAATTTCGCTCAGCATGGGCTGTTGCAAATCCTTATGTGGTTTCTTTTAATGATAGGGCCGTTGCCAGGCTAAAGCAAGTGCGGCATAGTGTGGCATAGACTATTGTACGGAGGATTTGAGTTCATGTTTCACGAAAGTAAAGGAAAATACACACCTCAAGCACACGTTGGAATTCCCGAGGGGACCTATGAGGACGAACACGGGCGAAACGGTTTTTATGGTCGCGTAAGTCACCTCTATCATAAAAATCCCCCAACAGGTTGGAGCAAGATTGACGGAAAATGCCGCCCCCAGGCTTTTAACATCATTGAATTGGCGCAGAATAAAGACCCTTGGCAACCCGGGTTTTTACTTGAAAATAGAGATGTAAAAATAGGATTTATGAAACCCAAAGAAAATTCCACTTGCCCTTATTTTTTTAGAAATGCCGACGGTGATAATGTTTACTTTATTCACAAGGGCGAAGGAACAATAGAAACAGATTTTGGCCCACTAAAATATTCACGGGGAGACTACCTCGTCATTCCAAAGGGCACCACAATTCGATTTTCAACTGGTAGTTCAGAGCAAAAATATCTAGTCGTTGAGTCACGTGCCGAGGTCAATTTGCCTGAAAAGGGTTTACTTGGAAAACACGCTCTATTTGACATTGCAAATCTAGAGACTCCAAAACCCGAAGCTCACGAAGATAAAGGAACCTTTGAATTGAAAATAAAAAGGCAAAACGAAATGACGACGGTGACTTACCCATTTCATCCGTTAGATGTGGTGGGTTGGAAGGGCGATTTGTCAGTAGTCAAAATCAATATTAAAGATTTTCGGCCCGTGGGGAGCCATCGTTACCACTTAGCGCCCTCGGTCCACTCCACCTTTGTTGGAAGTGGATTTGTAGTTTGTAGTTTTGTTCCAAGACCTTTTGAAACAGATTCTGAAGCTACCCGAGTGCCCTTTTACCATCGAAACATCGATTGCGATGAAGTCATTTTTTATCACGACGGAGATTTTTTCTCTCGAAAAAATATGGGGGCCGGGATGGTAACATTTCATCCTTTTGGTATTCATCATGGTCCCCATCCCAAAGCTGCAGAAACTGCCAAATCAAAAACTATGACCAATGAATATGCGGTCATGGTCGACACTTACCAGCCCCTAAGCCCAACAAGCGATGCAACTAAGTGTGAATGGGTCGATTACTGGCAAACTTGGAAAGAGTAGAAAATAAATTCGAAAATGTGTAATTCCATTATTGTTTTTCTTGTATGTTGGGGAATTATTTTCGCAGAATCATCTTCAGAAGCCCGACGACATAGAAAATTCAAAGGCGTCATCATCGTAAACCAAATCTTGCACCTTGATGGCTCAGCAACCAATAATGGTCAACCAGCTCCAGAATATTCCGGCGTTAAACAAGGCGATCTTTTGGCCACCGATGATAGGAGCAGTATGGTAGTTCGAATACCGGGCCTCGGAATATATCGATTGGGCCCTAAATCTAAATTTAAACTCACTTCTTTTTCTGATCGAAATGAATCTCGATTTGAATTATTAACCGGTGAATTGCTGGCACTTTATCGACGAACTGGTTACCATGAACTCAAAACTCCCCGGGGTATTATTTCAGTACACGGCAACTCTACTTTCGTCGTTACGACAGAATCTAAATCAGAATTAATTTGTGCCTGTGACGGTAAGCTCCATGTTCAAAACATGGTTCCTCCGGACGAAATGATTCGTCGCCCCTTGCCTGTTACCGTTCCGCCTGCTGTTCTAACAACGGGGCCCACGCCTAAAACAGGCAAGGCAGAAACGGCTTTGGTTCAGTCAGAAGGGCCACCGCCCATTGATGCACCAAAGGTTTCTGCTTCAACCGAATTTTCGCCCCAGGCCCCACAGCAGCCATCGCCTCTATTATCACCGACGCCACTTCAACAAATTTCGGCCATTGCAGAAGTTGAAAAACCTCTAAGAACTGACGAAACTCTAAGAACTCAGGTTTGGGATTTAAACATCGGTTCCCAATGGAATCACAAGCAAGTTCAATTATCTGAAAATGGTATAGAAAATTACAGTGGCGACGCCCTTAAAGGTCATAATGAAAAAAATATTAATGAATTGCAGTCTCTCTATGAATTGCCATAATCAGAATTGTTTGTGGATTTTCGATAACAAGTTTCGCTTCAAATTTGAAGTCGGGTAGCGCCAGGTTTTCTCAAGCCCTTAGATGAGAAATCGACTAGTATTACTGCTAGGGGGCGCTCCCCTGAGAACCATCTGAGTCTGATTTGCCGGAGCTGGGCTGGCATTGGGTCAGTCTCTCTTTTAATTTTTCCATAACTTCATAGTCTCTAGAAAAGAGCGCTCTGGTGGAACTTACTGATTTAGTAGCTCCTTTATCAAGACAATTTCCGGATGCCCCCCCCATCATGACTTTGAGACTTGATAGTGTTGGGCCTTCATCTCTAATAACAGGATTACTCTTAAAAGAAATAATAGGCAGACCAATATGTTCTTTTTTTGCCTCGTCGACGGCATTGAAAAACGAGAGTCCTCGGCTCGTGCTTACAAATAGATTTCTTAAGGCTACGTTGAGAGTTGTAAGTTTTGACACAATATCAGGGCTCAAATACTCCCTTTTTCCTCCATCTACATAGTAGGTTCCATTCGAATCCTTAGAAAACCCAAAAACAGTTAACCCCTTTCTATTTCCATAGATCGTCCCAATTTCACTTTCAATATTTTGAAACCTCTTTAGATCTATCTGCGAAACACCTCTTTTAAGATATGCGTCTGGATTAGAAAACTTATTAAATTCCTCTGCAATCTCATCAAGTGAGAGATTCTTTTTCTGAGATGAAAGAGTACACGGCACACCGCTCCTAAACGACCACTGAACTAAGCACTTATTAATCAAAGAATTTTTTTTAATCGGCTTCGTATTGTTTTGAGGGGCCACTATGTCTTCGAAAAAACTACCAATGGCAGTGACTACCTGGCCAGACTTGTCAGCCACGTCGCCATCTTTATAAAGCCCTCTAATCTTGTTAATGTCCCAATTAATTTTGGTTCTATCTATTAAAGAAATTGCCCCTTCATATTGTTCAATGCATTTATCAACAGTGCAGTCGTCGGTATTCTTACATGATTTAAGTTGATCATTTCTAATTTTGGGAAGGCAGCGATATTGAGTGAGTTTGCTGCAACCATCAGAATTTTCATAAGAAGCGTCTGGAAAGCTTGGAGTGCAACTAACCGTAGCGGATCCTTGAGATGCCGAAGGTGCGGCTGGCGAATCATCCGAGTCAGTATTAGCTACTGTTGTCCCCTTGGGGCGATTGTCTCCAGCGGGGCATACGTTTTCGGTAATATTCCAATCCATTTGATTAAGGCAAGCACCGTTAGACTTTGAAATAAGATCGGTAATTTGTTCACCGGAACCATCGACCAAACTTACGGGGCCGGCACAGTTTTTATCGACTTCGTACCGTGTTGCTTCTGAATATTTTCCTGTATTAGCTTCTTGGGCCTCCATCCAAAATTGTTCTGCTTTGCCTGAAATCGCAGAAGCGCACTCCACCGCCTTCCAACAATGAGGAAGGGTTTTAGTTTTTGCATCATCAGGAATTTTGAATTGATTATCAGACTCTTTACATTGGGTCTGAACGACATCGACTTGAGGTGTAGAAACTTTCAAGTCGATATGTATTTTACTGACGTCAACATTAACGGGATTAGGACCTGTTATTGATTTTGCATCGGCATTGCCAGCAAGACCTCCCGGCGTAGACCCGCTATCATTTGGAAGTTTTGCATTAGGCTGTACGGCGAGATATGCATTTTGCCACTTTGTATGCCACCAACTGTCATCGATTCCATCTCTTTTCAATTTATCGCTAATGAGTTTTTTAAAGTCGGCTCCATCAACCGGTGAACCGGCAATCCTCATGGATGTGGCAAGATAACAGGGGGGCGAATTCACGCAAGTAGCGGGACTACGTTCTTTTTGATTAGCCACATGAGAAACTGTAAGAGATCCCAAATAGGGCCAGCAACTTGCGGCCCTCAAATCCTTGTTATTATCTCGAGTTAGTCTCTGAAGTTGTCTGGAGTTCACACAAACTGCAACGGACTCGTTTCCACAAATAAGCGTACTGTCGCCTGACTGATCGCAAACAGGAGAACCTTCACCCGTCGCAAAAAGTGTATTTTGATACATTGAATTTGTAAATTGCCTGGGACCCGGAGGTTCATTGACAGCCCAATTTGTGCTTAAATGCTGAACTTCTCGTAATGTGGCCGTTAAATTTCCTTTAATAAATTCGTAGTTGTAGCCACCTTCCATCGTCGAATCCTTAGTAACAAGAACTCGGTCAGGGCTCTTATGCCAAAGAAACCCGTGGTTACCACCTAATTCAAAAACTGTTTCAGTATTAGAAGTTGTACTAAGAACTTTCTTTGCTTCAACTTGCTTCCATTTACTCTCTTCATTTGTTTTCGTGTAAAAATCACCATGGGCATCCCTGTAGTACCAGCGATTACTTGAGCTCACTTGAAAGTAAATGAGCGCCTTGGTGGGCGTGCCATCGGCTAAACTTTGTGCGCAAATGAGCAGTAAGAAAGCGACGTTGAATATTTTCATATTGTTCTCCTGTACCTAAAGAATATCGGTAATACTTTTCAATTTTTTGACGGGACTAAGGTTGTCATGCATTGCGTCAATAAAATAGCCAAACTCTTGCATTGACTCAGATTTGCGCGCCGTGCTAGGTTTCCGGCCATGTCCAAAGTAACATTAAAGGCCTTCAGTTTTATTGATGCTCTTCAACCTCAGCTGGCGACTTTTGTAGGTACTACAGCGAGGGGTTTTTTGCCAATTCCTGGAGATGCGGCACTTTATATTGAAATTGCCCCAGGAATCGCCATCAATACGGTCACCGACGTTGCACTTAAAGCTACCAAAGTTAGACCTGCCATGCAAATTGTAGAAAGGGCCTTCGGACTTCTCGAGGTTCATCATCAAGACCAAGGTGAAGTGCGACAAGCGGGCCAGGCCATATTAGAAACTTTGGAATTAAGAGAAGATCAAAGACAAAAACCAAAAATTGTTTCAAATCAAGTGATTCGCCATGTAGAACCCGATCACGCAATTATTGTTAACAGCAATCGTTGGGGAAACATGCTCTTACCCGGCCAATCTCTTTTTATTTTAGAAACTGAACCGGCAGGCTACATTACTTTTGCCGCTAATGAAGCAGAGAAAGCCGCCAATGTTTCTTTGATTGAGGTAAAACCATTTGGTGCTTTTGGGCGACTTTGGATGGCAGGAACTGAAAGTGAAATTGATTCAGCCCGCGAGGCTGCTATTAAAGCTTTAGAAAATATTACGGGTGTTAATTCACCTAAGGGAGATTAAATAAAATGGATAATAATATGTCATCAGATGCCTTGGGCATGATCGAAACTAAAGGATTCGTCGGAATGGTTGAAGCTTCTGACGCCATGGTAAAAGCCGCCCGCGTTGAACTTGTGGGCTATGAAAAAATTGGTGGCGGATACGTAACTGCCATTGTTCGCGGCGATGTGGCTGCTGTCAAAGCTGCAACAGAAGCCGGTTCAAGAGCCGCTGAAAAAGTAGGCGAGCTCGTGAGCGTTCATGTTATTCCTAGACCCCATGGCAATATAGATCAAGCTCTTCCATTGGGCCGCGGCTCTCGTAAAACTGCGACGAGCACTGGCGGGACTACAAGAGCACGCTCCCCTGAAATGACCGTCTAAAGAATGAACTTAGGGCGGGTTGTAGGGACCTGCGTCTCTACAAGAAAAGACGAAAAACTTGAAGGAATGAAAATGCTCGTTGTGCGGCAAACGGATGTTCGCGGCGAACTTGGTAGCGGGCTAGTTGTGGCGATAGATTCAGTAGGCGCCGGAGTAGGTGAGTTAGTTTTATTTGCATCAGGAAGTTCGGCAAGACAAACTCAAACCACTCAAAATAAACCAGTGGACGCTGTTATTATGGCGATTGTTGACACTCTCGAACTTGGCGGTGAAGTCACCTTCCAGAAGGATTAAGGGCTCTGGATGAATGAGTTGAGCTTAAATCCAGATCAGATTGATCAATTAGTTAAATCAGTGATTGGGCGCCTTTCTCAAGGTGCCTCTTCTCAATTTCCCCAAAAAACAACTCATCGGTCAACGCCTACACCATTATCTCAAAAAGAAACTCCAACTCAAAAAGCTTCGCCTGCATTTTCTTCTCGTGGCGTTTTCAGCGACATCGATTTGGCCGTAGATGCTTCAAAAAAAGCTTATCCCGCATGGGTTTCATTGCGCCTGGAGCATAGAAAAAAAATCATAGAGAAATTACGAGAAAAACTCAGAGCTTCTCTTCAATGGATGAGCGAAGAAGCTGTAAACGAAACCGGTTTGGGTCGTATCGACGACAAGATAAAAAAAAATCTACTTGTCATTGATAAAACTCCTGGGCCCGAAATCTTATTACCTGAAGTTTTTACCGGCGATGATGGCCTAGCTCTTGTCGAATATGCCTCTTTTGGCGTTCTTGGTTCAATTACTCCTACAACAAATTGTACTGAGACAATCATCAACAACGGTATAAGTATTTTGTCCGCTGGCAATTCGGTGGTGTTTAACCCGCACCCGTCGGCAAAAGGAGTCTGCGCTAAAACTGTTTCAGTCATGAATGATGTCATAATTCAAAATGGTGGACCAGAGAATGTAATTACCGTTCTCAGAGATCCAACTATTGACTCGGCCAAAGCCTTAATGAAGCACCCTGATATTCGTCTCATGGTTGTTACCGGAGGCCCCGGCGTCGTTAGAGAGGCCATGCTCTCTGGGAAAAAAGTTATAGGTGCCGGCCCAGGCAATCCCCCTGTTGTTGTAGATGAAACCGCCGACTTGGCAAAAGCCGCCCGAGATATTATTTCTGGAGCAAGCCTTGATAATAATATTGTTTGTATCGTCGAAAAAGAAATCATTGCCGTTGATGCTATTGCTGATGAGCTTTCAAAACTCCTTCAAACTTTCGGGGCTTACAAACTTTCAGCTGAACAAACTCGCAGGCTAGAAAAAGTGGTTATAGACGGTAGCTATCCCAATAAAAAATTTGTGGGTAAAAACGCTGGCAAAATACTGGCTGAAATTGGCGTTCCTGCTGGCGATGAATTACGTTTGATTTTTGCCGAAGTTCCTGAAGATCATCCCTTTGTTCAAATTGAATTATTGATGCCCGTCATTGGTTTTGTACGAACGCCAAACGTGCATGCTGCAATTGAAATGGCAAAACGAGTTGAACACAGTTACGGTCACACGGCAGTTATGCATTCTAGACACATCGGCCATTTAGATAAAATGGCTCGAGCGATCAATACCAGCATCTTCGTAAAAAACGCTCCTAGCTATGCGGGCTTAGGAATGGGTGGCGAAGGCTTTACTTCGTTTACTATCGCTTCGCCTACGGGTGAAGGCATGACGACGGCAAAGAGCTTTAGTCGAATTCGTCGATGCACCTTAAAAGATCATTATAGGATTGTATGATTTTTGGCCCCTCTATTGCGGTGTTTGAAATTTCAAGTATTGCCAGGGGATACTATTTGTTAGATCAAGTCGTCAAGAAAGCGCCCGTCACGATTTTGGAGGCCGCTTCAGTGAGCCCAGGAAAGTTTTTTATTATGATTAATGGCGACGAAGCAAGTGTGGATGAAAGCCGCAATCACCTAATAAGTTTAGCTAAGAATTTTTTAGTTGATGAGGTTTACATCCCCAATATTCACCACGAAGTTTTACCAGCCCTTTATTCTCAAAACACTTTTCAAGTAAATGAAAGTCTGGGCGTTGTTGAAACGGCAGCGGTGAGTTCTGGAATTGTAAGTGCTGATTCGGCCTGCAAGGCCTCTGATGTGCACCTTATAGATTTTCGAATGGCCCGAGGCATTGGCGGCAAAGCCTATTATTTTGTAACGGGGACTCTAGACAATGTTGAAGCAAGTGTAGAGGCTGGCGCAAATATACTTATTGAAAAAGGAACTCTTCTTAAAACTGAGGTTATCGCCCGTCCTCATACAGATTTTCTCAAATATTTTAGTGTCGGTACAGCGCCATGAATTTAGGTAAAATCTTAGGCACTGTCGTCGCCACAAGAAAAGACCCGAGCCTCTTGGGAGTTCGCCTTTTACTGCTTCAACCATTAACTGAAAAATTAAAAAATAGCGGTGATATTATTGTGGCAGCAGACCCTGTAGGTGCGCGGCAAGGGGATTTGGTCATGTGGGTAGCAAGCCGCGAGGCAAGCTTAGCATTAGAAAACAAATTTGCGCCCGTCGATGCTGCCGTCGTTGGTCTCGTGGATAGTCTGGGAGAAAAACGTACAGAGCTTCCAATGGAAGTTACCCCATGATTTTAGCAAAGGTATTAGACTCTGTAGTGAGCACTTCTAAAGACAGCAGTTTTATCGGAAAAGCCATATTTGTTGTTCAACCCCTCGATGAAAAGATGAATCCTAGTGGGAATACTTTTTTGGCTTTTGACCATGTGCAAGCAGGTCCGGGCGATACCGTAATCATCTGTCGTGAAGGAAATGGTTGTCGCCAACTCTGGGGACTAGACCAAGCGCCTGTGAATGCAGTGATTACGGGTATCGTTGATCAAATAGAAAATAATTACTAACAATGAGAAATCAAAGGACCAAGCAAATAAGGCCCAAATACTTAAGCGTCTTGAAAAAGGCACCAGATAGGGCCGGCTAGGTATAAAGTCCAAATCTGTAAAGACCACCTAGACCATGATCGGTTTTGACTTGAACATTCACCCAGCGTCTACGCCGGCCTAACTTGACTGGTTTCAAGTTTCTGCTGTATCCCTTTGGACCCACTTCAATTCTTGCTATAATGTTTCGTATGTGTGCCATGAAAAATCATCGCGGCCAGGCGGCACTTGAATATCTTCTTCTCATTGTCATCAGCCTTGGCGTCATCGGCGGCGGTCTATACCAATTTAACAGTGCCTTTAGAGATTATGCCCAACAGCTTTTTGGCCAAGAAGGATACTTTGCGTGTCTTATCGAAGAAGGGCTTTTACCAGGAGATGAATCACCAGAATGTCTTTCTCCCAGTTTTGATTTAAATTCTGCCAAAAAAGCCCGGTTTTCTGAGAACACAATTTCAACAGGCGGTGGTGGCCGAAATTCCTCTGCTAACAAATCGCCATCAAAAACAGAAACCGAATTCGCAGCAAATGGCAATTCGCCCACTTTAAAAGGGCAAACCAAAGAATCAGGCGGGGGATCCATTCCGACAAACTCCAGGGATGGCATTGGAGTCAAGCTTTCACAAAAATCACCATCTACCCAGCTCCTCGCCACTAACAAAAAAGACGCACCCAACACGGGTAATATGGGCAATTCTAGCACAGAAGCGGGGTTTCTGGATTCCCTTACTCAAGGAGGACAAGGCACCAGAAACATTCCCTTAAACGAAGCCGACGGAGTCAAAGGCGGACAGACATCAAAAACAGAAACCATCCCCACAAATGAACGAGACCTAAAAACATCAAGGGAACTTGCTGCTGAAAAGATAAAAAAGAAAAAGCTCGCAGAGGTTAATTCAAATTTTTCATTCGGAAATATTTTAAAATATTTAATTATAGGTGCGTTATTGTTTTCAATTATATTTTTCATCGGCTCTCAAGTCGTTGCTATAGGACGAAGCAGGAGAAGAAATTGAAAAAGCCAATCGAAATGAGGGCTTTTTATAAAAGGGTATTGAGCATATTCGAATTGCCCCCCCTCTCTCAGGACATTCTAACGAGAATCATGGCCGGAAGTGAAAAGGCCAACGACTACGAAGAGGTTTTGAAGTACGATAAATTCTTTACAGAAATGATTTGTAAATTTGCTTCGGCCCACATGAAAACTTCCGTTGTTACTTCTCTCGGTCATGGGGTGGTCGTCGTCGGCCAACAATCGGTACGCAATATGGTCTTGGGACACCAAATTTCGCGAATATTTTCTCCTCACGCAGACACTGCGTTTAAGGACCTAGAAACTTCAGGAAAACTAGTCAAATACGGTTTACGTGCTGAAGAATTTGCCAAAAAATGTGGCAATGAATACACGGGGCTCGCTTTCACGGCCGGCTACATTTTTGATATTTTTAATGGATGGTTTGAAAGTGATAAGAAAATGGAGGAAAAATTTTCTCCCCTCCTAGATCAGGTTTGGAAGCATGGCCTAAGGGCGGCCTCCCTGGCATGGGCTCTAGCCAACCACGAACGGGTATTCATTTCATTGAGAAAAAATGTTTTTGCTGCGGCTCTTCTCCATGATATTGGCAAATTGGGGCTGGCCCTACTCGCACCCGAGGATTACGCTCTCGCTTTTGAAAAAATAAAAACAGATCGCGAAATAAATCCATCAGATGACTCCTATGAGGCCAAGATTGAAAAGGATTATTTCGATTTAACGCATCAAGAAGTAGGATCTGCCATTATTTTTCAATCAAAACTCCTGCGCGATTTAGAAAATTTTTTAGATTATCACCACGATAGCATTCTATTGAAGGCTCGCCACGCAGATAGTTTTCTCGTTGCCGCTATTATTAATATCGCTGATCGTTTGTCAGTGATGACAGAAAAAAAGGCTACCTTTACCATGGAGGAGCTTCAAGAAGTTGTCAGACCGCACAAAGATTACTTCCCCCTTAAGGCGCATGATGTCATGGATCTTTATGCAATACTCAGAGGCAAAGCACTCCTCGCTGCGTAAAGAATTCATGGTCTTAACCATTATTATTTTTTGATATTCTAAATATAGGTTGAATGAATTCTTTTGGGGTGCAATAAAACCAGCAATGGGGAACGTCTTTGAACTAAACAAAAAACGAATATTCTCACTTGACGACGCAAGAGATCTTTTGCCCGTGATTCGAAGAGTTACTGACGAGGCAAACCTGAAAGTGAAGGGTCTCTTATCTTTACTCGACGCCGTCAGAGAAAGAGATACCGAGAAGGCCAAGGAACTAGAAACTAAGATCAATAAGCATGTTGAAGAATGGCAAACCAAAATAGAAAAATTGGGTGCCGAAGGCAAAGGTCTTTGGCTCGTAGATTTTGATTGTGGAACCGGGTACTATTGCTGGAAGTTCCCCGAAGATCGCCTCGAGCACTATCACAGTTATACAGAGGGCTTTCAGGCCCGAGTAAGAACAACTGAAATTCATAATCCGGCACCAGGGGTGCCGTTAGATCACTAACCCTACCAAACTGAGAATGGCTTTAGCCCAAGTTTAGCAAGCTGCGCTTTTACTCGACCGCTCTGAGGATTTGAATTTTTAGCCATTAGCGCCCATTTCTTAGCCGTGTCTAGGTCACCATCATATTGGGCAAATGCAGAAAGAATAAGTAGGCAATAAGTGTTTCTAGGATTTTCTTCTACACAGCGACGGGCTTCTTGGAGCCACCCTGTTCTTTGTGGATTATCTAGACTTAATTTAATTGCCACATCAAAAGGATATCCTGGACGAATATGGTGATACTCATTCATCGAAATAATCTTTTGATTCTCCAGAATTCTTCTTAATAGAACCACCGAAATAGTATCAAAATATGTGATGGCCCAGTCATTAGCCGGGAAAATTATTCTAAATATATCTGTGTAGCCAAACTCTTTGGTTTGAATCATTTCTGGGTAATAAAATAATACCGTATTCATATTTTTTTCTGCGAGGTATTTAGCAAACTCCGCTGGTTGCTTTGAAGCTTGCCCCAGCTCATCTAAAAACTTAACGAAAGGGGTTTCGCGACTATCCACGGCCACTGGATATTCGGGTAACTCGGCAACGAGATACCCTCCAAAGTCGTATTCGTTTAGGATATTGCCGGCAGGTTTTGATCTTTTAATAAATTCCACACTTTCTACAGGAACTTGCCAATCTCCAACAAACGCGCCGTGCTGACCCTCAGAGAAAATAATGAGTTTGGGAATAAAATATCCCCAGAAAAACAAGAGCACCGCTGCAACCGCCACCTTTGGCCATTTTCTTTGAATTTTAAGTAGCGCGTTAAGCCCGCAGGCGGTCACGGGAATGAGAAAAATAAGTTGATATTGAAGAGCTCGAACTTTAGTAACGGCTATAAATGTGAGAAGCGCAGCGACCACCGTTGTTAGATAAATATTTTTGAAAGCTAATGGTAGGGCCGCTGGATTTTTCTTTTTTAGCCAAATGTATGCACCAATAGCAAAAGCAGAAAACGGCGGCCAAATGACATGGTACCACCCACCACCCCCTGTAATCAGCTGCCAAGTAAATGGTTGGTAATCCATATTACCTGTTTTTTCATAGCTAGTTTGAACCAAAATTGAACGAATGACCGAATAAACGTCCCACCCTATTGGTGTAGCTATCCAAGTGAGCACACCAACTACAATCCATATAAAATCCTTGGCATTTGAATACGTGCCCAATACGAAAAAAGAATAAATAAGAATTCCGAAAGGTACCGTACCGCTATGAAAATTAGACCAAAGCAAAAGAAGAAAAATGCTTAGAACATTCTTATACACTCTTGGTTTGTTAGACAGCCAAAGTAGAAAAAGGGCGGAGTAAATAAGTATGCCGTACAACTCGGCTCTCATTTGAAATCTAGAAAAAAGATTTCCAAAAAAAATGGGCAATAAAATTGCGATCACAACTACGCTGTTTTTTCCACAATCGGCAACTTTGCCGATGGTCAAAGAAATAACGAAGAGGCAAAGTCCCATGAGCAGGGCCCTCAAATAGAAAAATCCTTGATAGTGGGGGGCTAAAAGAGAAACTCCATAGGCCACAACGGTTGAAAGCCATTCGTGATTTATCCATGGCAATCCCTTAGCAGTGTAGCTCCAAGTTTCTTCAGATTGAACATGCCCCGTATCGACGATCTCGTGGCCGGCCCGAACACTAACGAATAAATCTGGCTCGACGACGCTCCAGCTTCTAATAAGAACAAAAAGTATGATTATTGAAAATGTGAAGAGCCACCAGTAATAAGTTTGATTTAAGAATTCACTTTTTGATTTCACATATAAAGAATGACTTGAATACCACTCAAATTCAACCAGATTGGATGCGCTCAATCTCTGTTAAGGAATGTTGATTGTCACTGTCTGACCGTCGTTGGGCATGGCAAACAACACAATATTAGATCTCTCATGAACCGGCGAGTAGTTGGGGTTACCATCACGGCAATCACCAGCACAGATGAAAAATCCAACAATTTCTCCTGGGCGGGGTTGGTGACGAGCTAATGGTCCCCAGCGCCCTTCATCATAGAACCAGTTGCCTTGAATTTGACCTCGGCCGGTTCCATCAAAAAGATTTTGATTTTGAATGGGGCCACCTGAGCTGGCAAGTCCACGCCAAAGTTGAACCGGGGCACTCATATACCACTTACCATCTATTTTTTCAGCCATTCCGAAAGTGTAAAGTAAAGGGCCCATGCTCGGTCTTTGTGCGGTATCAGGCCATGAATCGGGCCGACCATTACTCATGGTTACTCTCACCCCATCATTGGCGCCAAGAATTTCTAAGCTTTTGATTTGCGTAGTCTCTGGCCAGTTCGCGAAATCAGAAGCGAGCGTAAGTGGAGTGACTTGGTGGGGATCTAATGTTCCTTGAAAAGTACCGGGGGCTGCGAAGTCAGAAGTGGGATTACTGGTTGTACCTGAGCTGCCTCCGGTGTTCGAAAATACTCCACCTGATCCTAAACTGAGCCCCGGCCCCCCTGTTGGAGCTGCGCAAGCTGACATAGCTAAGACTGCGAAAACAGTAGTAATAATTTGTTTCATATAACCCCCTGAAAAAGCCCCGATAACCAAGGGTTATTGCGAGGTTAGTGCCAATGGGGGCTCAATACCTTAGTCTGTGATGATTAAGAAGTTTACAACTGTCTAAGGTCGCCCAGATTCTGAGTTGAAGACGTTAGAATAATGCCATCACACTCTTCATGGCAGGTTCATAAAATGGTGTCGAAGCTATGCCCATAATAAGTATCAATGCCATAGTTGCGACAATGACAAAGCGAGAGGAAAAACCTTTTGTAGGGCAGACTTCGTATTCTTGTTCCTTCATGTAAAGGTAAATCAGCACTCTCAAATAATAATACACGGAGAGTAAGCTATTTATCACGCCGAAGATAGCAAGAGCTATATAGCCGTCTTTAATGGCTGCGGCAAATATATAGAATTTTCCGATAAACCCACCCGTGGGGGGAATTCCTGCGAGCGAAAGCATAAATGTGCTAAACGCTACCCCGAGCATGGGGTACGCGAAACCTAACCCACCGTAGTCTGAAACACTTAAGTTACCTCGTTCCGCTTTTTCAAAAACGTTAACTACCGCAAAAGCACCAATATTCATAACGCTATAAACTAATAAATAAAAAAGTGTTGCAGCTCCCGCATCTGAATTTCTAGTTGTGGCAGTAACTATGATTCCCACCATTATATAACCCGCGTGGGCAATACTAGAATAGGCGAGGAGCCTCTTAATATTATCTTGCATAATGGCTGTGATGTTGCCGAAGGTCATTGTTAGAACGGCTAGGACTTGCAAGACCACAATGAGACTACCATTTCCGCTCAAAATATGGAGGGAAGCTAATCTTAGCAACAACGTAAACATCACAAGCTTCACACCTGTGGCCATAAATGCCGAAATTGAAGTGGGTGCCCCTTGATAAACATCAGGGGTCCAAGCGTGAAAGGGAAAAAGACTTACTTTAAATCCGATCCCAGCAATCAATAGCACAATACCCAAAGTAAAAAGTCGACTAGTGGCGCTCAGGACAACCGCCTGTGTAGCAATGGTGCTAAGAGCCGTGGAACCGGTGGTCCCAAATAAAAGTGCTACTCCGTACAGAAAAATGGCCGACGCAAAGCTTCCCAAAATAAAATATTTAAATGCCGCTTCTTTGGAGAGTTGTTGCTCATGGCCAAGGCCGATGAGAACATAGAGCGCAACCGACATAATTTCTAGCCCGACAAATGAAACGATGAGATCCCCCGCTGAAGTCATAGTAAGCATTCCCACAGCGCTCATGAGTATCAAAAAGACATGCTCGGCAAAACTTTCTCCCTTAGAATTAACTCCCGAATAAGACAAAAAAAGTGTAAACCCAGAAATGATGAGGATACCAATATCAGAGTAGATAGCCATTTTATCAAATATAAGGGCCCCTGAAAAAACGGTCTGAGACGCACCCTGCCCCTGCAAAATCACAGCGGCACCTGAAAGGATAATGCCAAAAACTGAAATCATCAAAGTTTGTTGGTTTGATGGTTCATAATTGCCGCGCATAACTTTGATGGTGATGGGAATGCATGAAAAAATCGCTAATATGGTCATGGGTAATAAGAAAAATGATTCTGCAAGAGTTGGCATTGAACGTCCTTTTATTTTTGCGCTATCGCATTAGATGTATCCACATCGCCTTTAATAGTTAAGTGGTAGCTCGTCCGGTTCTGCACGAAATAATCAATTGAAGCTTTTGATTTATCTAAAAATTGATTCGGAAACAAACCCATCCAAAATACGAAAACAAGCATTGGCACCATAACAGCAATCTCTCTAAAATCTAGATCAAAAAGCGGGTGCTTGTGGTCTTTATGAGAATCTTCGCCTTTAGACTTATGGTCGTGACTGTGATCGCCGTGACTATCGTCGGCAATTTCTGGTACCAACTCACCGGCAGAACCAAAGAAAACCCGCTTGAACATCCACAACATATAAACGGCGCCCCAGATTACACCAGTGACGGCGATCCCCGCTAAAATTTTCGATCTTTGAAATGCCCCTAATAAAATCAGAAACTCTCCGATAAAACCATTGGTGCCCGGTACGGCAATGCTTGAAAGTGTCGTAATAAAAAAGGCAACGGTAAATAGGGGCAACGCCTTTGCCAAACCGCCGTACTTGCTTATTTCTCTAGAATGGGTTCTCTCATAGATCATCCCGACTAATAAGAATAATGCCCCAGTGCTGATTCCATGATTTAGCATTTGGTAGAGTCCGCCGCTCACCCCGTATACGTTAAATGTAAATAGTCCTAGAATGACGTACCCCAAGTGGCTCACAGAACTATACGCGACGAGCTTTTTCATGTCAGGCTGAACCATGGCAACTAATGCGCCATAGATAATTCCGAACACAGCAAGACCAATAAATATAAGAGCAAAATATTCAGAGGCCTCCGGGAAGAGGGGAATGGCGAGTCTCAAAAACCCATAGGTCCCCATCTTCAGTAAAACTCCTGCAAGAATAACTGAACCTGGAGTTGGAGCTTGAACATGGGCGTCGGGCAACCACGTATGCAAGGGAAACATGGGGACCTTAATCGCAAATGCCAAGGCAAAAGCAAAAAACATCAATGTTTGAGGACTCAGATAGTTATTCGCTTCGAAGGGAACTTTCAATTTATAGAAATCTAGAAAACTTGCACTGATCACACCAAGTTGAGCCTTTGCGTAGTACATAAGTGCAATTATCGCCACAAGCATAAAAACTGATCCCACCATGGTGTATATGAAAAACTTTACTGAGGCGTAAATGCGACGGTCTCCGCCCCATACCCCAATTAAGAGGTACATGGGGATAAGCATGAGCTCCCAAAAGCTATAAAACAAAATCGCGTCCATGGCTAAGAACGTGCCTAACATGGCCGTTTCAAGTAAGAGCATGCAAAAATGAAAGCTCTTTACTTTTTTGTCTATAGCCTTCCAACTTGCAAGAATCGTAATGGGGGTCAAAAAAGTCGTTAGCAGTATTAGCCAGAGACTTATTCCATCGACGCCAATAAAATAATTGATTCCAAACTGAGGTATCCAAGGAATTATTTCAACCAATTGTAATTGTGCCGAGGCTCCATCAAATTTTTCTAAGATTCCCAAACTAAATACAAATTCCACCACTGCAATTATGAAAGCAAGGATCCTCACGAATTTATCTGAAGGAAGAAGAAATAATAAAAGCGCACCTACAAGAGGTAAAAATACGATGGTCGTTAGTATCATTTTCTTACCTCATGAACAAAAACGAAAGTGTCAAAATAATTCCAAACACAATATAAACCGCGTATTGCTGAACATTGCCATTGACCATCAATCGTAGATTTGCTCCGGTCCCACGTACCACATCGGTAAGAAGATACGTGGTACGATCTACAACTCTCACGTCGAGATAGGCCCAAAGGCCCCTACTCATCATGACTATGGGGTCTACGATGATTTTAAAATAGGCTTCATCCACATAATATTTGTTAGAAATGAGATTGTGGAGGACCCTAAACCGCGCCATCAATCCTGGAATAATCTCGGGACTTCGAACGTAGAGCGTATACGCTAGTGTTGCAGAGAGTGCCGCAAGCGCCACTGAGATACCCATAGTCGACCATTCTTCAATCACAGAGCCCAATGCTTCGACGTCATGAACAGAATGGTGAAGCCATTCTTCAAAAATATTTGGCACACCCGCAATGCTGCCCATTGTGTGGGGAATGCCCACCCAGCCACCCACAAGCGACAACACCGCCAGAACCATCAATGGGAGAGTCATCGTCAACGGAGACTCGTGAACTTTGACAGACTTATCCACACGACTTTCTCCCCAAAATGTTAGGGCCATAAGTCTTGTCATATAAAACGCTGTCATAACTGCTCCGGCAACGCCACAGAGCCATAAAGTCTTTGACCCAAGGGGCGATGAATATGCTCTCCACAAAATTTCGTCTTTAGAAAAAAAGCCTGAAAACATCGGAGTGCCAATAATGGCAAGCCAACCCATTAAAAATGTATAATAGGTAACAGGCATTTTTTTTCTAAGCCCACCCATTTTTCGAACGTCTTGTTCGTGATGCATCCCATGAATCACCGAACCTGCACCCAAGAACATGAGCGCTTTAAAAAACGCATGGGTCATAAGGTGAAAAAAACCCGCACTAAAAGCGCCCACACCTACGCCGAGAAACATATACCCAAGTTGACTCACGGTTGAATAGGCAAGAATTTTTTTAATGTCGTTTTGAAATAAACCAATACTCGCTGCAAAAAGGGCCGTTGCGGCCCCGACAACGGCGATCACGCCCATTGTTGTTGGGGCCGCCACAAAAATGAAATTAAGTCTCACTATCATGTAGATTCCTGCGGTAACCATAGTGGCCGCATGAATCAAGGCTGAGACAGGAGTTGGTCCCGCCATAGCATCGGGGAGCCAAACAAATAAGGGGATCTGAGCTGACTTTCCTGTGGCCCCAATGAAAAGACAAAGTGTAGCAATAGTAATCGGCCCCCAAAAACCCGCCTCTGGAGTAAATGTCATTTTAGAAAGTTCGTGAAATTCAACAGAATGAAAATTTAGAAAAATCATAAACAAACCAAGCAAAAAACCTGCGTCCCCAATTCGATTGACGACGAAGGCTTTCATTCCCGCTGCAGCTTTTTCTGGATCTTCGTACCAAAAGCCGATGAGTAGGTAAGAGCAGAGCCCTACACCCTCCCATCCCACAAACATAAGGAGTAAGTTGTCGCCCAATACGAGAACCAGCATGTTAAATAAAAATAGGTTTAGGTAAGAAAAAAACTTTGCAGGCTTGGGGTCGTGACTCATGTATCCCACACTGTAGAGATGAATGAGCGAGCCCACTCCCGTTATAATAAGGATCATAATCCCACTTATGGGATCAACGTTAAAAGCTATGTCAGCCTTAAACCCGCCGACATTTAACCAATGTAAAAAAGCCGTGTGAATGGCACTTTCTTCACCTTGGTGAGTAAGCGTTAAAAATAAAACAAGCGCACATAAAAAAGAAATGCCGCTGGCCAATGTTGCAATACCGCCAGCTAAAACAGAATGTCTATTGTTTTGTTTTACAAATACTCCATTTATTAAGAATCCCGAAAGCGGGGACAAGAGCAAAACCGCGATGAGAATATCATTTGTCATATTTAGCCTTTAAGATTTTCAAATCGAGAAATATTAACTTCTTGAAACCTCTTATATACTGCGATAGCAATTGCCAAACCCACAGCTGCTTCAGCTGCGGCAATAGTCATGACGAAAAAAACCATGACTTGTCCGTCAATATTTTGGCTGAATTTTGCAAACGCTACAAAATCAAGATTAACAGCATTCAGCATCAGCTCGATGCTCATTAAAATGACAATGGCATTTTTTCTTATCAATACACCGAGAACCCCGATAGAAAATAGGATTCCGCTCAAAACAAGGTAGTGATTTATCCCGACGTGAAGATTATCGAGAGACATGGTGAGTTCCCCCTTTTGATCGTGCTAAGGCGACCGACCCCACAATAGCCACGAGTAACAAAATGCTCACCGCTTCAAATGCAAAAACATACTTTGAAAAAAGCTGTCGGCTCAAAGATACCGTGGAACCTATATCAACGGGCTGTACGTCTTTATTAATTGCCGTCTGTTGATCTGAGGCCATACTTGTTTCGGAAATTACCTTGCCTGGGATTTTCGATGCCACCCAGCCTGTGCCAATAAAAAATCCGCATAAGAGTCCAACGGCTAGAAGCTTGATTAACCCAAGAGGAGAGACTTTCAAAATGTCTTCTCCTTCGTTTTTGAGGTCAAACAGCATGAGTACCATTACAAACAAAACCATGACTGCGCCCGCATACACGGTAATTTGAGCGACAGAAATAAAGTATGCTTCTAAGACAAAGAATAGGGCGCCCAACATACTCATCGCTAAAGCCAAAAAGAGCGCCGAGTAAATGGGGTTTGCAAAAAAGACGACAAGAACTGCCGACAAAACTGTGCCTGCACCAAAAGCGTAAAAAAGTACGTCTTCAATATTAAGGCCGGCCATAAATACCCTTAATTGCCCACGTGAGCAAAAAACATTATCGTCGTCGTAATAACCACATTTGCTAACGCCCAGGGAAGCAGCGTTTTCCAACCCAAGTCCATCAGTTGATCATATCTAAATCTCGGCAAAGTCCAACGAACCCAAATATAAATAAACAGCCAAAACCCCGTCTTAAGTGAAAAGGCTGCCAGATGGGTTAGGCTTGTCAAAACAGTGGCCGCATCTGCAATAGAAATTCCCAGCATACCCGCCGCACTTTGGCCATGTTCGGCCCAAAACTGAGTCACTTGAGCCGTATTGGCAAAGCCCAAAGAATAGCCTCCAAAAAACAATGTTGTGATGAGTGCTGAAGCTGTAATCATGTGGGCATATTCAGCCATAAAGAAAATATTGAATTTAAACCCACCATATTCAGTGTGGTAGCCTGCCACGAGTTCGGCTTCGCCTTCGGGTAAGTCAAACGGAAGACGATTGGTTTCGGCAAAACCGGCGGTCATAAAAAGTATAAGCGCAACAGGTTGGTACCAAACACCCCAATTTGGCAAAAAAGGAATAATAATTTCTTTTCCTTGCCACACAAATTTAAGCGGCCCTTCTTGAGCCAAAACCATATCGTTAAGGCTGAAGGATTGGTAGATAAGAAGTATCCCAATAATGCTTAAGCCCATGGCGAGCTCATAACTAATCATTTGTGAAGATGCTCTTAGTGCTCCCATTAACGAATATTTATTTGCCGATGACCATCCCGCTGAAAGAATTCCATAAACACCCAAAGACGCCACAGCAAAAATATAAACAATGCCAACATTAATGTCGGCGATTTGAATTTTAAACGTATAGTCTCCAATATGAATAGGGCTTGCTAAAGGAACGGCGGCAAAAGTTAAAGCTGCCGGCAAGAGGCAAAGGCCAGGCGCCATGAAATAGAGTACCCGATTCGCATTTTCAGGAATAAACTCTTCTTTAAATATGAACTTAACAGCATCCGCTAAAAGTTGAAACAATCCCAGGGGGCCCACACGATTGGGACCCAGACGGTTTTGCATAAATGCGGGGCCTCGTCTCTCCACCCACACGAGCAATGGCACAATATTGACAGTCATTATGAAAATGAGCGCAACTTTGAGGGTGTTAATTAGAAATTCGAAAGGGCTGGTTCCCATTTTTAGCTTAATCCCAATCCAAAGCGTGGCCCTTCCAAACATAAAAGAGGCCGAAAGTTAAAATGGCCATAAATACGACCATCTCTACAAAAATAAATGGTCCTTGTTTTAGAAAGTCTACATAGATGAGGGCCCAAGGGTACAAAAATATAACTTCAATATCAAAGAGTATGAACAAAATCGCAGTTAAATAGAATTTTACCGAAAACTTAGTTCCGGCTGTGTTTGTTCCCGGAATTCCGCATTCATAGGGCATGTTTTTTCTGGGAGACGACAGCCTTTTGGGACCCGCAAGATTTGTAAGAAAAATCATGAGGAAGACAAAACCAATCACTACACCAGCAAGTACTAGAATTGGTCCTAGCTGTTGAATCAATGATCTCTCCTAAGTGTCGCCGTAGAAACTTCGCACTGAATACGAACCGTATTTATACAGCGGTTGCCACCAGATTCCCATGAAAATAAGTAGACCGATTTGGCCAATAATCAATATCTTCTGCGTAAGCGTGAGCGGACTAGAAATATTAACTTGATGTAAGGGTCTCTGAAATGATGCGACTGCTAATCGAATAACATAAATGCCATTTAAGAACACATGGGCTATGAGAATAATGCCGCACCAAGAGTTGATGCGTAGCGTTTTTTGCAAAAATAAATTACCGTAAAAGGGGGCGAGGCCCATGAGCGCCGCCAAGCCCAGAATCAGCGGCATCACTCTATTGGGGTCGATTTTTGAGTATCCTTTTAAATTCCAATGGGTAAAGTTTTTTTGCAGATTGAGCCCCGGCACCGTTAACAAAATAAGGCCTATGCAAAACGACGAAATTAAAACCGAGCCTAATGCCCACTCAAAAAGATCGCGGTGACCAAATGATATTCCATAAAGGGCCTGTATGTAGGGGGTCAGAATAAAAAATGAAAGTCCCCTTCCAAAATTTTTAGATGACAGGGCAATTACCGGTGCGAGCAAAAGTCCCCCACAAGCAATCATCTTGATACCGAAAAAAACATCTAGAGGGCCTACGGGCTCTAGTTCCAACCCTCCAATGGCGACACGGGAAAATAAAAAAATGGCCCATCTTATAAAAAGCCCCAGGCCCACTACCGAAAAGAAAGATGTAATGCACAACGAATAGGCCCATCCCGCGAAGTTCCTAGAATTTGAAAAAATTCCTGTGAACGGTGGCACACCCATAATATAAGATGCCAAAAAAAGAATTATTATTTGAATTCCAATAACTTTGGACTGTGCACTGGTGTTTCGCACTAAGATTCTTTGAATCTCATCTAATTGTGTTTCAGCAAAAAGTGAATAGCATGCTATTAATAAAAAAATACTGATCAATAGAAGAATAATCCCTCTGACAATTCCATCATAAACAATACCCGCCTGCTTTGATCGCTTGCCATCTGAGGCCAAAACCGCGCTACTCATCCAGACCATGGCCACAATTCCGAGCAAACTAAAAAATAAGCGGTTTGCCTGAACCGTAAAAACAGAGGAGAAAACAAGGCCCAATTGGAGGAGATCAATGTGAGCTCGCCGACTGTGAAAGACTTGTTTATTTCCAACGTGATTAAAAATGGCTATAACAAAAATAGAAATACTAAGGACTTGCGTTATTCCATCAAGAGCCATTCCTCCACGTGCGAATATATTTGGCGGCATTGAGTAAAGAATAGTCTGCTGAAACAACGCTAGTAGCAACACCACTAATTGAACCAACCATTGGTTCTCGCTGGTCTCTTCATCTACAAAGATTTCAAAGAGAATATTGATGACCATCCCAACTAATAAAGTAATTAAAGGCATGAGCAATTCATAAGCGTTCATTTTGCAAACCC
>JAHFAE010000041.1 GCA_023250675.1 Oligoflexia bacterium
ATGCGGGTCATATTTCACTTTTGGATGATGAGCGAGAAGTCTTGGGAGCTATGCTGCATATGCTCGGTTATTCGACAAACACCACTAATCGCCGAGAATTAGAAGAGGCTCAAAAACTTCTCATTAAACTTAAACCCAGTGTGAGGTTGTTTGCCAGCGATCCCAAGCAACATTTGCTCTCAGGAGACATTTGGATTGCCCATATTTATAGCGGTGACGCACATCAGGTGATGAAGTCGAATTCAGATCTAAAATACGTAAATCCAAAAGAAGGGGGAGTGATTTGGATCGATACAATGGCCATTCCTCAAAAAGCCAAAAATATAGACCTAGCTTATAGTTTTATAAATAATATTTTAGACGTCCCCGTCGCTCAACAAATCACCGAGCAGCTTTTGTACAGCTCTCCCAATGGGGGCCTAGAGTCATTGCTCGCCGACGGGAAACTTAAGGCGAGCCATCTTCGAGAAGTTACGGGTAAACAATTAGAATTTCTAAAAGACCTTGGCGCCCGTGGTGAAATTTGGGATCAACTTTGGACCGAGGCAAAATCTCATTAAAAGCTAATCTTCCAAAACCGGGGGACCCCCTGCGACTTCAAATGAAGCTCAATTTAAGACTGCCAAATGCGCTACGTTTGCGGAAAAACCGCCAGGCACCTCTATATTTGCGGAAAAGGTGCCTGGCACCTTTGATTGTTTTTTGTATGAGCTTTTCTTGTTGGGCTAAGGCACCAAAGATATTTTCTTTTCATCTTAAATATGAACCAGTAGAAATTGCATCCCAACAGCTAACGACAGGTGAAAGCACTTATCTTTTTGGAAACCTTTATCGGGGCCTAATTAAATACGACGACGACCATGGGCTGGTATTTGATTTAGCCCAAAGGTGCCAAGTCAAAACGTCAAAAGAGATTCACTGTACCTTAAAGAAAAATATTAAATGGAGTGATGGAAGCCCCATCACGGCCCAAGATTTTGTGGATTCTTTCTTGCAATTGGTTTCACCTGGGAGTCGATGCCCTTGCCTTCCACTTTTAAATACAATTAAAAATGCGAAAAGTATTTTTTTAGGTAAGGCCAAGCCCTCAGAATTTGGAATGAAAGCTCTCAGTAAAGATGAAATTGAGTTTAATCTTGACGAGCCCGATGGCGAATTCTTAGATAAACTTTCAAATCCCTTGCTAGTTCCTTATCGAGCTTTAAAAAATAGCGAAAATCGGGCCCAACTTCTCACAAATGGCCCTTACAAAATTAAACAGTGGATCAAAGGTCAAAAGATTATTTTAGAACCCAATTATTATTACCCAGGTCACAATCCCAGACCTGAAATCGAAATCTATTTTGCTGCAGAGGACATGACGGCCCTTAATTTATATGAAAAAGGAAAACTCGGATTTCTATGGCGCCTACCCACGTCCCAGATTCCAGTTTATAAAGGGCGCCCTGACTTTTTTCAAAAGGAAGTAGCCCGATTTGATTACCTGGGATTTAATATTCGGCCTGGAAGCACCTTTGAAAAAAAAGAAGTAAGAAAAGCATTTGCTCGCGCTTTAGATTTTAATGATTTTAAAAAAGTATTTCTCGCCGTCGATGCCACAAGTTGGTGCCCTGGGATTGGCGACAATTTCTTACCACCTGAGGGCCATTGCGTCGAATTCGTCGCTAATCAAATGGCCGTTAATGTTTCAAGGCCCGTCACTTTGTATTTTAGCCAGCTCGGTGGTGATGATATTAAGAAAATGGCAGAGTGGTTTCAAAGCCAGTGGTCAAAGAATATTAAGGCCAAAGTAGAATTACGATCAATGGAGCAAAAAACCTATTTGACCATGCTTGCCCATAATCCCCCGGATATTTTTCGAAAAGGTGTGGCTCTCAACAGACCCACTTGTTTAGCAGCCTTTGAGATTTTTAGTAAAGATCATGCCGAGAATTATGTGGGATTTAATAATCTTCGCTTTGAAAATCTCGTGCACGCTTTAGCCACGCAAAAAATGAATCGATCACAAAGAGAAAGCACATGTGGAGTAGCTGCGGATATTCTTTTTAAAGAAGAGTTTGTCGCCGTCCCGCTGGGTCGCATTCACTTTTCTATGCTCATGAATCCAAGCTTCAAAGGATGGCGGCTCAACGAACTCAATCAACTTGATTTGGCAGATTTAGAAATCGTCGAGAAATAAGAAAATTCTGATCGGTCTCTTCAGCCTATTCACGACGACATCTCGCCGCGGCAGCGGGGCACCTTCGTGGCTTTTGGGGGCCAATGACAGTATAACTAAATCTAATAAATTCGGTTCTTTAGCCATTAAATGTCAGTCGCTCCTTTAAGATTCACTTCGTTCTTCCGATACTTTAGTCAGGGCTTAATACTTTCGGAGGTTCTATGTCAGATTTAAAAGAAAAACCACAGGGTGGCGGGCAAGCGGCTGCTGGTCCAGCTCCCCAAAAATCAAAGAAAGACAATGTTTCAACTTTGCCAGGCATGTGCATTTGCGATGGCTGCAAAGAAAAATCCCAAAAGGCGGGCTTTTGCATGGAACATTTTGACTGGTTCAAAGAGGGCCTAGTCACAAAAGAAGGCCGAAGACCTACAGACTTTTCTAAAAAGCATTTCGATTATCAAAGGCGAAGACAAAATAAAGTCGCGTGAAATATCTAGGTTAGTAACATAAACGGTACAAGGGTCCTGCTCGACAAATAGGGGCGTTTTTCGGCGCCCCATTTTATGGGTCCAGGTTACGTCCCGATCACCTCAAGAGACCCATCCCAATTGTCGATAAGAAGTTGATTCTACTTAACAAGATTGGAATAGGGATTGAGCAATCCAAAACCTCCTAGGAGTCAATCTCCCCGCGCAAAGCTTCGAGGCGATCGAGAAGATAAAGAATTCACAAATCTTCTTGATGTGGGTTCGGCTTTATCCGCCGAACATGACTCAGACAAAATTTTAGAAATGATTTTAGAAAAAGCCACTGAGAACACAAATGCTGACGGCGGAAGCATATACCTCGTAGAACGCGTTAAGCAAGACTCCATTGGTGGTACTCGTTCGAAATTTGTTCCCATGCTTCGATTTAGTCATGCTCTTAATTTCACCCTAAAAAAGAAGTCAAACGAAGTCTCTTAGAACTCACATCTGAAAGTATTGCTGGTTACGTGGGTCTTACTGGCCAAAGCGTTAGGGTCAGAGATGCCTATTGTTTGCCCGACACCGCACCCTACAAATTCAATAAAGAAATAGATAAATCCTTAGGTTATCGTACAAAATCTGTTTTGGCTGTCCCCATCAAAACAAATAAAGGAAAAATCTTAGGCGTTGTCCAACTTGTCAATAAGAAAAAAGCTTACCGGAGGGCTGACGATGAAGTGCCCTCTATTAGACTCCCAGAGCGTGACATCATCGCATTCTCAGAGCATGACGATAAGCTCATGCATGCCTTTGCCTCTCACGCTGCTGTGGCTCTTGAAAATGCAAAACTCACCGAAGACATTGGCAATCTTTTTGAAAGTTTTGTCAAAGCATCGGTAATGGCGATCGAAGCCAGAGATCCATCAACATCAGGACATAGTGATCGTGTCGCTCTTTTATCAGTAAAATTTGCAGAAGTTGTAGATACAGTTTCTTCTGGCCCTTTAAGAGAAGTTCGGTTCACCTCAAACCAACTTCGTGAAATTAGATATGCCAGTCTCTTACACGACTTTGGCAAAATCGGAGTTCGTGAAGCTATTCTTGTAAAAGGACAAAAATTATTTCCTCACGAACTTGAAACTATTGTTTTGCGACTGCAGTCTATTAATTCTGTGCATGAAGCCCGTGCCTGGAGATATTGTGCCGAACGCTTAGCTCAACTCATGCAAGACAAAGCCACATTTGATCCTCAGGCAGAACTTGGAAAATCACTTTGGACAATCGACTCATTCAGGCAGCAAACAGAACAAATCCGCCGTGGCATATTAAAAGCAAATGAAAGCCAAGTTATGGATAAGGATTTTGACATCGTTTCGCTGATGAATAAAATCAATCGAATGAGTCAAGATATTGGCCACAAGATATTAGATGACAATGAAGTGGTGCGGCTTTCTGTTACACGAGGCACATTGAGCCCCGAAGAGCGCTCTCAAATCGAATCTCACGTTTCACATACCTATGAATTTTTGAGTCAAATTGCATGGACAGAGAATTTGCAATCTGTTCCCGATATTGCCCACGCCCACCATGAAAAACTTGATGGAACAGGTTATCCTCGACGCTTAAGGGCTGATCAAATCTCGATTCAATCTCGAATGATGACGATCAGCGATATTTACGATGCGCTAACGGCCTTTGATCGTCCCTATAAGAAATCTGTTGATAATACGCGGGCATTAGACATTTTACACGATGAGGTTAAGCAAGGAAAACTTGACAAAGAACTCTTCAAACTATTTGTTGAGGCACGAATTTACGATGTAACGATGCCTCTGAGACAGAAAAAGGCTGGGTAAAAGAAAAATGAAAAAACGACCTCTTTCGTTTACATTTATTTCACTTTGCTATTTCGTAGCACCTTTGGTTCAGATAGCTCAGATAGCCTACTTTAACGATTGGCCCTTTTTAGGTCCCCGAAGTGTATTCTATCATTTATCTATTTACGAGTGGTCTATATTGGCCGTATTTCCCGTTATAGCCATTGGCCTTTTTAAAGTTACCAAGTGGGGGTACTCGCTCTTTATAGCTTTTTCTGCGTTTCTTATTTTAAACAATGCTTTGAATTATTTTGTTAGTCCAACTTACAACACGAATATTTTGATGCTCGTGCAAATATTCTTGGCGGGTCTGGTTGGATTATTTTTACAAAAACATAACTCAGCTCCCTATTTTAATCCCCAACTGAAGTGGTGGGAGCGGGACGCCCGCTACCATGTCAATCTGGGTGCGCGCCTTAAGGTAGGGCAAAATATGACAGACTGTAATATTTTGGACATTTCAAAAGGCGGTTGTTTTGCACAATTAGATAAGAGATGTATTTTGGGCAACACTTATTGGCTCACAATAAATCTTGACGATATACATTTCAACGTAATGGGGAGAGTGATGTGGGATTCAAAGTTTAATCCTAAAGGCTATGGCCTGATGTTTGTGGGAATGCAAGAGGGCGAGCTTCGAGCTTTAAGAACTTTGATGAATGCCCTGAAGCAGTCTCAAAACAGTAGTGTACAAAATATCGAAAAATACAGTCGCTCGGCATGATATATTTGTCTCGAAAAATTACTTTCTCGTCGGCCTATCGCTATTTTCAAGAAAAATTTTCGGAAAATAAAAATAAAGAAATATTTGGAAGTTTTTATTCTGACCACGGCCTGGGCCATAACTTCGCGTTAGAAATCACGATTAGCGGAAAAGTCTCACCTGAAACTGGCATGGTTATAAATCTTGTGGAAATAGACAAAGTCTTAAAAGAAGTGACTGAGCCTCTAGATCATCATCATCTCAATATGGACGTCCCGTTTTTTAAAGAAAAAGTTCCCACACCAGAAAATATTGCGCTTTATTGTTATGAGGAAATAAAATCCCGGCTGCCTAAAAAAGTTGATCTCATCAAAGTTCGCCTCTATGAGGGCGAAAACCTTTGGGCAGACTACTATGGCTGAGACAGCGTATTTAACAAAGCGGGTTTTGATTCGTGCCATGCATTCACTAGGAAACCAGGTATTTTCTGACGATAAAAATAGGGAAATTTTTGGAAAGTGTTTTCGGCTCCATGGTCACCACTATTTTTGCGAGGTCACCGTCAGGGGGGCGATCGACAAATCTCATGGTCTCATTTGTGATCGAGATAAATTTGAACGAAAATTACAGAAGGAATTTATTTTGAAGTTCGACAAGACTAACTTAAACGATCAATTCAAAAATACTTCGGGTGAAGCCTTAGCCAAAGAATTCTATGAATTACTCAAAACCAAGATGAAACCATTAGATCTTGTAATGATTCGCCTTCAAGAAACACCAAAGAATTTCTTTATCTATGGAGATCCGACGTTTTTAAAGATGGCACTCTGATCTTTAGCGCCTCGGATCAGTTCCCATCAAATAACTTTAAATAGAATATATCTTTGTCTCTTTCGCCAAGAGGTCGCCCATCCATGGACTCAAGCTCGGCAAGAGCCCTCCGGGGCCGAAGCCTCTTGGCTCCAGTGACAAAGATATATTCTATTTAAACGAGACATCTGTGGGAACTAATCCGAGGCGCTTACCGATTCTCGATCTTTAGTGAATTGAAATTTCGTGTGGAACGACCCAAATGAGTTCGCTTGATTCTGCCGATCTTCTCTATGCGCTCTTCGGCCACTTTATCCGCAGCCACATTGGTGGGAACACCCTCTGAGTTGGCTAAAGAAAAAACTCTTCTTAAATTATAATAAATACCCCGGGTCATGGTCATGGCTCGTTCGCGGCTATAACCTTCAAGTTCCACATAGACGTTCATCAGCCCTCCCGCGTTAATGACATAGTCAGGGGCATAAAGGATATTTTTTTGCCTTAAAACATCGCCGTGTTTTTGCTCTTTAAGTTGGTTGTTTGCTCCACCGGCGATGATTTGAAACCTGAATTTGGGAAGTGTTTCATCATTTACGATAGCACCCAAAGCACAGGGCGAGAATATCTCAGCATCCACACTATAAATTTCAGTGGGGTTAACAGCGTTGCATTGATATTGATCACAAATTTTTTGAAGTCTTTCACTATCGGTGTCAGTAGCAATAATAGTGGCCTTTTCCTTTGAAAGAAGCTCAATAAGGTGGCGTCCCACACTCCCCGTCCCTTGCACGGCTATTTTGATTCCTTTTAGATTCTCCGAATTGAATTTCTCTTTCACGCAGGCTTTGATTCCCATGAGAACCCCATGGGCGGTGAAAGGGGACGGGTCGCCCGAGCCGCCATGGCCAATATCGATCCCCGTTACATATTTTGTTTCCATATTAATGAATTCCATATCATTAACATCGGTTCCAACATCTTCGGCGGTAAAATAACGGCCGTTAAGGGTTTCGATGTAACGCCCAAACGCTCTAAATAAGGCCTCTGTCTTATCTTTCTTTGGATCACCGATAATAACAGCTTTACCGCCCCCTAAATTGAGGCCTGCCGCTGCGGCTTTATAGGTCATTCCTTTTGAAAGCCTTAAAACATCAATAAGGGCTTCTTCGTCGTTTTGGTAGGTCCACATTCTTGTTCCACCGAGGGCAGGACCAAGGGTGGTATTATGGATGGCAATGATGGCTTTGAGTTTTGCGTCTTTATTGGTGCATAAAACTACTTCTTCATGGCCGCCGTGTTGTTCAATGATGTCGAATCTAAACATTTCTTCCTCACTTATGTTTTTTTAACTAAATATAATGTCAGGACAACCCAGACGAAGGCCTGAAGGATCCAAACTGCAAATAAAGCTTTAATTACAGATGGTTTCTCAAAAAACCGTCGAAAATCAAGCTTTTCATTCGGGGCTGGAACATAGCTCTGGGGGTCTTCTTTTGCAATAACATCCAAGTGTTCAAAATTCTGAGTCGTTGGATGGTGCTGTCCTCTCCACTTTAGAAGTTCCATGTACCACTCAATCATCTGATAGACATGAGGAGGAGCAGATTTTGACCTCGTCCAACGGGTCCAAGCCGAAGGGTGAACCCTCAAAATCTCACAAATTTGAGAGGGCCTAAGACCCAGAACTTTGCGGATAGCCTCAAGGTCACCATTTTGGTTCTTAAACACTGAAACTTGGGCTTCAAACCTCAAACGCTGAGAACTACGCCGTCTGTGATTTTCAATGATTTCTTGTTCTGTCACTAGATCATTAGCACATTTTATGTTGCGTTTTACAAATATTATATTGTGATTCACAAATATTTTGTTGTGAAATATAATGAATGATATAGCACATAGCGTTGTCGTGATTATTAAATTATCATGAAACCGGTAACTTGACACTGTACGCTGAAGATGAATTACGGAAATAAGAAACGAAATATCAACGGGACATCATGAATCGTGATTTATAGTTATAAGTCACTGTACTATCTAGATAGAATTACTAAACTATTTATCTGATACTAAAAATATCTGTAAATACATCGCGAAGTATCATGAAATAATTGATGGGTTCACCTGTTTTTGAAAATGATTCAGAATCTTAGAATTGGAGAATTCTAGACTTTCGATAATTAACTTTGAACAGACTAATTAGGGCTTAAATTCCTTTGAAAATGGCCAAAGCTCCACAAGATCAGACGAAGCAAATGGCCCCACAATTGTAAATGCGAGGTCTTTGGTCACAATGAACTGTCCGCCCCACCCGTTTTTCGTAAATGGGCCAGCCATTACCTTAACGTTTTTTGGGACGGTCGATATGACAAGGGTAACCGATTCCCCTTGCCAAAGATACCTGATACAGCCGCCCGATAAACCCATGGGACTGCACTTCCAAGCACCTACCATAATGGGTCCAATCACATCGGCCATATTTTTAGATGCGATCACCTGTGGAGCCAATGCCTTCAGAGCTTCTTCAGTACTAGAAACTCTGGCGGCCCCAGTTGGTAGGTCCACTTTTCCTAATTCTACCGAGGCATTGGCAAATTTTTGCTCCCATCCTTTGAGAATAGGGATCCTTGGCAATATAATTTTGCCGGCGATAAGTAGAGCAATGATTCCAAGCCAAACCCGTCTATATTGCCAAAACTGACGCTGAATCTCATCGGTGGCCATGCCCAAAGTTTCACATAAATAAGTATGTAACTCCAATAAAAGCCTGCAACACATTGTGTCAGCTGGAATTATTTGAAATCCCTAATGAACCCGTACGTCTATTAATTATTGAGACTTTAAGTCTCTATAGTAGGGTAAATCCATGGCAACTCACTCTCGACAAAGATACTCACTCAATAAGACCAAATATTTATTAGAACCCGAACTGCAAAATCTCGAAGCCACGCTCAAACGATTTTCAGACGAAGACGCCCGCAATGTTTTGCTCCTTGAATTAGCACTAAAAACCGGTGGCCGTGCCCAAGAGATTTTAAACCTCTTAAAATCAGATATTAATGCCTATGACGAAACGATTTTGATTCGAGGTCTCAAAGGAAGCAGTGATCGAGAGATTCCCTTGCAACGACAACTTTTTGAAAGGTTATTAAAATTCGCCTCGTCGGCCCCAGGTGAAAAAGTTTTTAATATAAGCTACAACCGTTTTCGCGAGATCTGGACACTCTATAGGCCAGCGCCGAAAAAACTGCACTGTCTTCGACATACTTTTGCTATTCGACTTTTTAAAAAAACAAAAGATATTCGATTGGTGCAAATGGCCCTGGGACATCGAAATATTACCAACACCATGGTTTATGCAGATTACGTCTATTCTCAAAGTGAATTAAGAAAGCTCATCTTGTGAAAAAAATCCTTCTCCTTCACACCGGCGGCACCATAGGAATGATGCCCTCTCAAAATGATCAAAAGGGTTTACAGCCCGGCCAATTAGGAAATCATATTTTTGATTTAGTCCCGGAGATTTCTGAGCTTGCCGAAGTGAAAATCGAGATCCTTGACGATATTGACTCAAGCAACGTCACTCCAAAGCATTGGGAGAAGTGGCTGGCCCGATTCAAATCTCTTTACAATAAATTCGACGGCTTCGTCATCACTCATGGCACAGACAGCATGGTTTATTCAAGCAGCGCATTTTCCTTTGCCCTGGGACAAACAGAAAAACCCATCGTATTCACTGGCAGTCAGCGACCACTAACTCATATTCGAACTGATGCCCGAGACAATTTGATAAATGCCATCGAAATTTCATGTCGAGGACCAAAAGAGGTCTCCATTTGCTTTGGCAATAGGCTTTTAAGAGCAAATAGAGCCATTAAATTATCTGCTTCTGATTACGTGGCGTTTGAGAGTTTTAATTTCCCGCACTTAGCGAAAATAGGACTTGAAATCGAAGGTGTGGCGGAAAAGCAAGCCAAAGGCGGGAAACCCATGTGGCATAGTGATTTTAAAGAGGGAGTTTTTTGTTTTAAAATATTCCCTGGCCTTTCTGCTGATATTATTCGATCGGCTCTGCAATCAAAAGCCTGTGAAGGAATTGTGTTAGAGGCCTATGGTTCTGGCAATGTACCGAGTTTAGAACCCACCGTTTTAAACATTATTGAAGACGCCGAGGCTCTTAAAAAACCAGTTATCATTGTTTCTCAATGTCCCCACGGGCGAGTTGATCTAGACCTCTACGAGTGTGGAATAAAAGCAAAAAAAGCAGGGGCCATCAGCGGTGGCGACATGACACGTGAAGCAAGTATTGTAAAACTCATGCATGGACTTGGTTTAGGTCTTATAGGCAAAAAACTGGCAAATTATTTTCTAGAAGATATCAGTGGTGAAAGATCATTTTAAAAAAGGAAAACAAATGAGTAATAAAGATGAAGAGATAAAAAATGTTTTGGCTACTTATAAACGGATAGCTGTAGTGGGGTTGAGCAGCGACGCTAGTCGCCCCAGTTTTGGCGTGACCCAGTATATGCAATCAAAAGGTTATAAAATTACGCCGGTGCGCCCTGGTGGTGAATTGATTTTGGGAGAAAAATCCATTGATAGTTTGGCTCTGCTCCCAAAACCTGTGGAGATCGTCGATGTTTTTAGAAAGAGCGATGCAGTCCCACAAATTGTTGAAGAAGCAATTGCCGTCGGTGCTAAAGTTTTATGGCTACAAGAAGGAGTGATTCACCCTGAGGCTGAAGAAAAAGCACGAAAAGCCGGCCTTAAAGTATTCTCAAATGTCTGCATTCTTAAGGAGCATGCTAAACTTATCGGTCAGTAAAGTGCTCGTTCCATGATGAAATTGAGAAATTCAGTCTCCGAAGGCAAAGGGCTACGGCCCCGGAGGGATCTTGCCGAGCTTGAGCGCATGGATGCGCGACCCTTATCGAGATGGTTTAGACAAACTATCAATAGCTTTTTGTGCGGCTGTTTTGATGACATCTGATGTTGTAATCTCAATTAATTTTCTAAGAATAGGAAGCGCCTCTTTCTCGCCAATTTTTACTACAGCATCCAAAAATTTAAGAGCCATTTGTTCATTGTGTTCTCTCAACAATGTATTTCCCATGATTTCTAGAGTCGATTGATCTTTCAACAATACCAGGGCATCAACCACGTTTACCCAGAGGGCGCGCCTTTTGGGATTCTCTAAGAGTTTAACAAGATGAGGTATGACAGATTTATCTCCGATTTGACCCAGAGCAGTCACGACGGCGACATTAATATAGCCTCGCTGATTTTGCCTATAGAGTTCTTGTACCAACGGATCTACGGCCCTGTGATCCCCGATTTGGCCTAGTGAAAAAGCGGCTTGCATGGCCACGCGCCAATTTTCATCAGACAAAAATATTTTAATGATTTGAGGGACCATGGAACGATCTTTTCTTTTACCAAAAAGTTTAATGGCCTCGTTTCGAAGTTCACTTTCTTCGGCATATAAGTAGCGGCTGGCTTCGATTTCAACTAAGGATAAATTTTCAACAAATAAAAGTTTACTTAAAGCAGCTGCCTTGACCAGGAGCTCTTTTTCTGTCTCTAAGATTTGATGAATTTCTTTAATGCCTAAAGTTTTTTCTAAGGCGTCAAGCGCAGCAATTCGTACCAGAAAACTCTGTCCATAATCTAAAACATAGTTCCACTCTTCTTCGGTTTTATTTGCATTTTTAACAGCTAACACCCAATTCTGCGGATCAAGCAAAATCATTTTCGGTTTGGTCGGAAGAGAAAATGTAAATTCTGACTTTGCAGATTCAATAATAACCTTTGTTATAAGATGGTTAACTCGTGACCCCGGAGCAATGTAAGTAATTTCTAAATCAAATCCAAGTTTAAACAACGGAACCGGGTTTTTTTGCAATTGCTGAACCGTCAATTTTACTTCGCTTTTCTTTTCATCCCACGACCATGAATAAGAGATTTCAGGAATTCCCGAACTAAAAACCCACTGGTTAAAAAAATCATCAAGGTTGATACCAAGAGTAGTCTCAATAGAATGCTTTAAGTCTAAGGTGGACGCAGATTTAAATTTAAATTCATCCACATATTTGGCAAGAGCCTTCAAAAAATTCTCTAAGCCTAATTCGTATCGCAGAGTGTTTAAAACCAAAGCTGCCTTTTCATATGAAACAACATTGAACTTATCTTCTGGAGCAGTCTTGGTATTAACAATGGGCCCCAGACTTCCGTTGCCCCCCGGCCACTCGTCAGAGAGGTAACGGCGCTTGTAAGCTTCCAAACGGGTTAATCGCTTAGAGCTTCCTTCAAAATGCTCCCAAAAAAGCACATCAAAGTAACTTGCAAAACCTTCGTTAAGCCAAATGTCGTCCCAAGTTTTACATGTAACCGTGTCTCCAAACCACTGATGAGCCAATTCATGGGCTGCCACTGCTGAGTCCATGCCACCAGATAAAGATTGCATATCGTGACCAAAAGTCGTTGCCGAAGTATGCTCCATTGCGCCACGAAAATCATAGGCCACTCCAATTGCATACTTTTCGTAGGGATAATTAATCAAATTTTGCGAGTAGTAGTCGATCATTTCTGGAGTTAAGGCAAAACCTTTAAGGGCCGCATCCACATCTTCGTGGGGTATCCAATAACTTACCGGGACTCGCGCTCCACTTATTTCTTTAACATCCAGGTCGCCGGCTAAAAAAGAAATCAGATAGGTAGCAAGTGGCAACTCCTCGACCCAATGATAGGTAGATTGTGTTTCTGTGGGATGTTTAACAGAATCTCTCAAGGACCCGTTTGCTAAAACTTTCCATTGCTTTGGAACGGTAATAAATTGTTCGACGGGGGCTTTCATATCTGGTTGATCTATACTTGGGATCCACCTTCTTGCGTCGGTAGGTTCGGCCACCGTCCACGCTTGAACGACTTGCCCGTTTCTTTTACTAAATGAAATTCCCCTGGAGCCCCCATTGCCATGGTACTGAAGAGTTATTTTAAAATTATCAAGTATCTGTGGAGCAATTTGAATGTCAACGCCATCGTCTGTTCTTCGGTACTTGGAATCATTAATTTCAGCATCGTCAATGGCGACCCCATCAATTTTAAGCCCCGTGTTCATGTCTAAAGCTAGATCGGAACTCCCAGGAATCACACGATGGAGCCAAATATTAACAAGGCCAGAAAATTTTTCTTGAGGCGCGTCTAGGTTAATGACGATGGCGTATTTCGTGACATCAAAACCGTTTCTATTTCGGGTAGAGACCTTTTTCACCCTCTCTAAAGGCAATTCTAATTTAAGATAAATTCGTTCAAGGTCGTTGGCCCCATAAGTCATGGTGTCGGGAATATTTGGAAGAAGATCGGGATTAGTCTTAGGGCTCTCAGGTTGAGGAGGATGCGCCTTAAACCCAAGGGGTACGGGACTGTTAAAGCATCCCCAAAATATTAGTGAAATGAGCAGTAAACTCAAATATTTAAAATGATAATGTGGCATGCTGAATTATCAGTCAGGCTCTCTTATTTTTCAATGGGAAATCATTTCAAATTTTGTTTTACCCATTCAATGGCGCCATTTTTGTCTGAAAACTTGTCGTCGAGTTGTGCATTGAATGTTTTTTCGAGGAGATCTCCCATGAGTTTTCCAGGTTTTACACCCAATTCTGAAAGCTCTTTAGAACCCACGAAGGCATTGGGAAGCTGGGGGAATTTATTCCGAAATTCTTTTAATTTCTCTACATTTATACCAATTTGTTCAAGGTATTGAAAAGCAAGAACCACCAGAGAATGGGCGATGTCGATTTTCTTTTTATGAAGGGGCAAAGAATCAAATATTTTTAATGATTCAATAAGCTCTATTAATTCTTCAAGGGATATTTTAAAACTGTTGCTGAGCCGAAATCGTTTGTAAATTTTATCTTTTTGCTCCCTAGAAATAGCAACCAAGAGCAGGACCCAACCCATGAGAACACGGTCATCGCATTCCACCATTTTGCTAAAGCTATTGGATAAAGAATTGCTAGATGAAATTTCGGGCAAAATATTTTTTAAAATCCCGGTTTCATGAAGAAGGCCCATCCCTCGATCGGGCCGCAATCCTAAAAAGAGCTTTGTCATTTCATCATTGATTCGCTCCCAGCTGACAGATTTAATATCCCCTGCCATGGCTCGAACAGCTTTGAGGGTTGTTTCTTCTAAATTAAAATCAAGCTGCGCTACAAACCGCACGGCTCGCATGATTCGAAGTTTATCTTCGGTAAATCGCCGTTCTGGAACCCCCACCGTCTTAATTTTTCTATCTTTTAGGTCACTCAAACCGCCAACATAGTCTTTCACTTCTCGATTTTCTAGGTCATAAAACATGGCGTTGATTGTAAAGTCCCGTCTCTGGGCATCTTCTTGGGGTGTGGCTTTGGTCACGTTGACGGGGCGACGGCCGTCAATATAAGCTCCGTCTTTTCGAAATGTGGCCACTTCAATATCGTCTTGATCAAATACTACGCGAATTACACCAAAAGCTTTTCCTACGGCCACAGTTTTCTTGAATAATGATTCAACTTTTTCAGGTTCAGCGTCAGTAGCCACATCAAAATCTTTAGGTAGAACAGAAAGAAGGCCATCTCGGACACAGCCCCCCGCCAGCCACGCCGTGAAACCATTTTTTTGCAGGGTTAAACAAATACTTTCTACATTCTTGTAGCTGGGGTGAGATTTGAAGACTTCCATATTGAAATCTTATTCAGGATCTCTTAGTTTTGGCCAGGCAAAAGATGGAAGCAAAGATTAAAGACCTAGCCCTTAAATATTTTGATCAAGTAGGTTTTGCCAAGGCAACCCGCCCCTTGACCATGGATTACTATGATTCTTGGATTAAAAATGGCTATCACGGAAATATGGAATATCTTCGCCGGCACCAAAATCGTAAATCTAATCCTCAAAGTCTATTACCAGGTGCAAGGACCTGGATCACCTTGGCCCTTGATTATGACACGGGGGAACCATTAAGTCTGAATATCAAAGAAGAAATGTTAAGAGAAAAGAAGGGTTGGATTTCACGTTACGCCCGTAATGGAGACTATCACAAAGAAATCGCAAAACGGCATGAAATGCTCGTCGGCGAGTTATCATTGATGTTCCCGGGCGAAAAATTTCTTGGCTGCGTAGACACCAAGCCGGTTTTAGAAAGAGACGTGGCTCAACAATCGGGACTGGGTTGGATAGGTAAGAATACTTGCTTGATTAATAAAGACCTCGGCAGTTTTCTTTTTTTAAGCGAAATTCTAACGACTCTCTTGATGGTCGCTGATAATCCTGTGGCCGATCATTGTGGTACTTGCACCAAATGCCTAGATTCGTGCCCGACCGGTGCATTCATTTCACCTCGACATCTTGATGCAACAAAATGCATAAGCTATTGGACCATTGAGAACGAAACTCCCCCTCCCCTTGAGCTAGCTAAAAAATTTGGGACAAATGTTTTTGGCTGCGATATTTGTCAAGACGTTTGCCCTTGGAATTCAAAGAGCCGTCGCACGAGACAACTCAAAACGCCTGGTGAATCTTCAGGTATATTGGATCTTGAAAAGTTTTCTAAAATGTCAGACGAAGATATCCAAGAATTTCTTGACGGCACAGCCATGGATCGAGCAACGCCCCAGCATTTTCGTCAAAACATCGAAATTACTTTGGAGAATTTGCGTCGGGATTCTTATGAAGGCTAGCTACGAAATTGGCATAACCTTCCCAGTCGATTTTCTCTTTAATATGTTTTTCGGAAATATTTCTTATATTACCAAAAATTTCTCGATCTGGAGCCCAAGGCCTATCGTGAAGACCCAGACAATATAATATTCCCGCATAACTATTGGGATCCCTGCCATCTAGAGAATATTTATTGTTTAAATGGATCATAATGTCTAAAGCCTCTTTGGGGGATTTACTCCACTCTAAAATCTTTTTTCCCCACATCTGTCGAAGATGGCTATGCATTCTACCTGAAATGACAAGTTCGGTCTGCGCCGCATTCCAAAGATCGTCGTGAGTCCGAGAATTTTCAAATTCCTCTAAACTAAAAATATGGGGCCTTGGATCTTTAGCATGGCGAACTAAGGTTTCTTGGGCCCATTTAGGCAAACCCTCAAGTGACTTATAAAAAGAATTATAAAGAGTGTAGTTAAATCCCAACTCTCGATGAGTTATAAGTTCTTCTAAAAAAGTATCTCGCTCAAAAGCGCTAAAAGTTTTATTTGCCTTTGCCTCAATAGCCACTTCAAGGGGACTTAAAAAGCCATAGTGAAAGTAAGGCGAAAGTTCACTGGTGCCACGAACCCCGGGATCATTTCTCTTTTCGCTGTACCCGCCGCCATGAACCATAAAAGTTTCAAATTTAAAGAGGCCCTCGTCTCGACCTCCTTTAAATCGCCAATGGGGTTTTACGTTATGATCGATGGCGCATTCTTTTACCCATTGGGGAATGGGCTTATCATAGACCTTCGTCCATGGCCCCTGAACTTGATACTTGGAGCTGCTGTAGATAGTGGGAGTTGGAACCCAATCTTCAAGGTTTTGAAGAAGCACACGACTTATTTTATACCGCATAGAACGAGCTGCGGCTTGCTCTCTTGTAAAGTACCTCAGGGGTATAATTCCATTGGAATCAAAAGAGTAAACCGGGACTTTAACTTTTTTAGCCAAAACTTGGTTGTAGAGCGGAAAATCCCCACAAGGAAAGTCATCGGTAACTATAAGCACCGCATCTTTTGCCAAATGTGACAAAACTCCTCGAGGAGACTGGGGTGTCTGTTGAAGATAGAAGAAATAAGGTATTTCAAGCTTTAATAAAGCGCTTCGAGTTCCGGCCACTCCCTCTAAGACAAATTGATGGTATCTGTCACAAGCCCATTTGTAGTTATATGTCAGTCCCTCATAGACAATAACTTGCTTTCGCATTTCATTAGCTGTCTCTATGGCGAACTCAAGAGCATAGTTATGTTTTGTTCGGCGGGTCGACTGCATCCAATAAAGAATATAGGAGCCCTTAGGATTTTCGAGGTGCTCATTTAACTTCACGAATCTATATTTGGGGACTTTTTTGGGAAGTTTCATCACCCTTATTTTTGGTCAATATCAAAAACCAATCAATGGAAATCAAGAAATGATTAAGCGAGTTATCTTGTTTGGTGCATTCTTGCTAAAAAATCTTTTGCCGGCTGGTAGGAGGGTTCAATTTCTAAGGTTTTCAAAAATTCTATTTTCGACGCAGCAAAATCGTTCATCGTATAGTAAACGACCCCTAAATTGTAATGAGCCTCAAAAAACGCAGGGTAAATTGCCGTTGCAGTCTTAAATACCCCAATGGCCTCTTTGGGGCTTCCCTTTTGAAAATGACAAATGCCCATGTGCAAGAGACTTGCGGGATCGTTTGGTTGGATTTCTAATATCCTTTGATACTGGACAATAGATTCGTTCCACATGGATTTTTCTTTATAAAAAAGTGCGAGACTCACCAGAGCCCGAAGATAAGAGGGGTTAAGTGAGATCGCTTTTTTAAACATTTCTAGGGCCTTTTCGTTGATCCCACGCTTATAGTTGGCAACACCAATATTATAGTAGCCCACACTGGTTTTTGGGTATTTGGTAACAACATCATTCCATAAAATATCACCATCTTGCCAAACCCCAATTCTTGCCATGCTCATAAAACTAAAAATAAGTGTTATGAGGCCCGCTATCGCTTTAATAGTCAGCCGCTCCCCCATTGCAGAGACAAGGGCTGTCGTATAACCAATACTCGGTAAGTAAGTGTATCGATCAGCAAATAAAAAATTATTAGACAGGGGGATAATTCGAAATGTGGGGGCCAAAGTTATTAGAAAAAATAATAAAGAACCTAAAATGATTTTTCGCCGATTCTTTTTAGTCACCGCTGTGAAGACCAAAAATCCAAAGCCAGCTAATGCGATAGAATAGTCTAGCCAACCTAATTCTACAGCTCCTCTTTCATAGTAGGCAGAAAGTTTTGTTGGGACCGTAAGTTTGCTAAAATAGAAGACTATCGAGTCAAGCGCTTGTCTTAGAATAGACAATATTTCTGGAGTGGCTCCGACTAAAATTGCAACACGATGAGTTGACCAATGTATAAATATCAACCCTAAAGAAACACCGAAGAACGGAAGTTTTTCAAGAATACTTCTTATTTTAAAATGAGGAGAAATTAAAAATAATACCAAGGGAAACGAAACCGCAGCGGGCTTCGCAAGAGCTGATAAAATAAAGAAAATAAAAGCCAAAACATAGCTCTTTACTTTCTTTTCAGATTCAAATTTAAGAAATTGCAATAACCCTAAAAGATAAAACGCGCCAAATAAAACATCTTTTCTCTCAGTGATCCAAGCGACAGATTCAACGTGCATGGGGTGAATACCAAAGAGCGCCGCTGAAACCATCGTGATAAATAAATTTTCGCCTGTAAGACCAATGACTAAGAAAAATACCAGGGCCGTATTGAATAAATGGAGGAGGAGATTATCTAAGTGATAGATGAAAGGTGTTTTTCCAAAAATCTTATTTTCAAGGGCAAAACTTAAAAGTGTGAGAGGCACAAAATCAAAAGCACTGACTTCAGTAAACATGGCCTTGACGTCAAAGTCTTGGACGATCTTATTGTCAGTAAGAATGACTTGATCATCATAGGTTACAAAATCGTTTTTTAAAGAAATGGCATAAGTTACGCAAGTGAGGATTAAAACCGCCAAAATGGGCTTAGGGTATTTCATAAAAATATGTTAAACCTGCTTTCTTCGTTTGGCAAACACCACTAATTTTGACGTTAATCCCATGGCAGATTTAAATCCCGAAGCTTTAAAATAAACTTCTGATGTTTTAATTTGGCCTAAAACTCTGACTTCTTTGAGGCGCCAACCAACCAAAGCAAAAGCCACAAATCTCATGACAATACTTGCAAATAAAACCAAGAAATACTCACGTGGTCCAGTGTTTGATCGATGGACAAACATCAAAGCTCCACACATTCCGCCTAAAAATCCACCTGTGCTTGTCAAAATATTCAAATAACTTGAAAGTTCGGCCCGTTCTTCTGCTTCAGTGGTGTCCAAAAGAAAAGTAAAAGTGGAGAGTTCGTACCCCGCCCAAACAAATCCCGTGTAACATTGCGCCAAAAACAATACCCAAGGATTTTGACTAAAGAGCCAAGGTACAGTGGTAAATGTAATCAAGAAACCACAAGTAGTGAGGACTTGCCGAGCTCCCAGTTTATCACAAATTTCTCCCCAAAATGATGAGGTAAGAAACTTCGTCAACGCAGCACCACCAACGATCAATGTATAGACGAGGTAATTAAAATGATATTCTTTGAGCATAATAGGCGTGAAATAAGCCGCTGAAATAAACACGGCAAAATTCACAAAGGACATATACAAAATGAGGAGGTTAGAATTTTTCTTATACAAACCTCTAATAAAAATCAAAAACCCATTGGGACTTGGTTCAGGAATTTTATAGGGTGGGTCGTATTTAATAAAAAGATTATAGAGGCTCCAAATCCTAGCCACGAACGCCAAGCCGAAAATTACGATAAATCCTTGGTATTCTAAATTGCGAGAGACCGAATATTTGAGAATAAGGCCCGCTAAAACCATAGACAAAAAGGTGCCCAGAGTAATTATTCGATTTCGTCTTCCAAAATAGATGCCGCGTTGCGAAACTCTGACTAAGTCGCCCATCCAGCTGTTCCAGACGGGGCCAATGATAGCGTTAGAAGTGAAATAGAAAATGACAAGGGCAATATAGATTTCAATGCGAATTTGATTGAAATAATAGACCAAAACAATGGGGAAAAAACTGAGTGCCTGAAAAAACACGCCAAGGCAAACCAATTTTCGACGAGAAGGGACAAGTTTCATTAATCTGAGGGTTTTAAATTGAGATAGGCCCGCAATAAGAGGCGGAAGGCTCGTCAAAACACCCATTTGAAAGTTGTTGGCACCTAAAAAAAGCGCGTAGGCTGAAAAATAGGATTCCCCTAGACCGATCATACAACTGTAGAAAAAACCATCGTATATGGAATAGATTAGACTTTTAACCCTAGCGAGTTGGATGGACCGATGTTTCAAGACGCGCCCCAGTATGCTGGCAAAGCCGTATCGTACTCTTTAGACCCGGTTTGCTTAGAAAAATCAGAAGTAGAATTCATTGAAGACACTCTCACCGATGTTCTCAAAAAAGTAGAAAACTTCACAACGGAGGCCTTTAAAGACAACTCTATTTTAGCTCAGTTAGGATTACCTGTAAATCTCCAATCAATCCCTACGCCACTAGGACTTCACATTCCTTTTGCGCGATTTGATATTCTTTACGAAAAAAATTCTCTTAAAATCTTAGAACTGAACACCGACGGGACCAGCGGGTTTAACATCGTTGAGTGGTTGGGAGGAGCGGCTCAAATAAAGACCGATGAAGATCCTAATTTTAACTTAAGCGGCCGATTGCTTGAGGCTCTTCTCGCTCATAAACCCGATGCAAAAGAAATTTTTTTGGTCGATTACCCTGATATTGGTACCCATTGGGAACAAATTGATCTTTTGAAAAGATGGAAGGGTCGTATTCCATCTCATTTTGCTGATCCAAAACATAGAACTTGGAAGCCAGGAAGCCTGTTTTATCGACGAATATTAAGTTGGCAACTCAGGGCTCAACCCCAACTTGCACAGCCGTTTATAGGAGACTGGGAGGAGGGAAAAATCCATGTCATAGGCGGTTGGTCCAGCGATATCGGAATGAGCAAAGTATGGCCGACTTTTTTGAATCTAAAGTATACAGCTAAAACATTATCCTTAACGAAGACTTTAGCAAAAAAGATTACGGAAGAAAAAGATCATTGGGTACTTAAGGGCGCATTGAGCTATTCGGGCAAAGCCGTGATAAAGGGTAACGAATTGCAGCAAAATCGATGGCAAGCCGCTGTGGAACAAAAAGTTACTGAAACCGAAAACGGTCGCCCTTGGATTGTGCAGGAGCTTCTTCCCCTTCCGCTTTATAAAGGAAAACCTTTGGAGTTGGGGGTCTACTTTTTAAATGGCAAGCCCTCTGGTTATATGTGTCGTTGGGGTCATAATGAAATCTTAAATGATTTCTCCAATGAGATTTTGCGGCCGTTGAGAATAGTCGACTAAAATTTTAGGCAGATGATTATTTAAATTTTCTCGGCATTTGAATGAATTTTACAATAAATTAGATTTTCCGCGCCGGCGCGTGTGCTGCGCCTATATTTTCTGTTAGCCATTTAATAATGTCATCGCTTTCAAGCATGGGCTTACCATCAATCACAAGGCAAGGGACTTGCTCGTCGTCGTCATTGATGGTCAATAGCCTTTTTTTGGCTTCGGGGTCTTTAAGGGTGTCATGATAGTTGATTAAATGTTTGATGCCTAACTTATCAATGTGGCGGCGGACTTTGTCACAGTATCGACAAGATTCATATTGGTAAAGGTCAAGCTTCAAGTTTTTTTTCCTTGTTTAAAAGAGTGATGGTCTTTTCATGACGAAATCTAAATATTCTCTCAAGATCTCTATTAATAAAAAGATCTTGAGCTAATTTGCCCAAAATCCCAAAGGAAACATCAAAATCAATGATATCTGTCATCAGTGTTCCCTCTCCATGGTCGTCGACTTTGTGGGTATGTATCCACTGTGAAAAAGGACCTTGGGACTGGCGTTCTCGAATCATTTCATTTTCTGCAGCTTCTTCAAGGGTCATGTTCATGACTACCGAAATACCAAATCGAGAAACTTTGATTTCATATTCCTCCCCCTTTTTTAAACTTGAAGGAGGTGAGGTAAGCTCGATCTTATAATCAGGAGGCATGATCAAAGGAAGATTCTTAATATTACAAATAAATTCAAAAACGGAATTCTTTGCCGTGGGTATAACCGATGAATATTCAAAATGTGCCATGACGACTAACCTCTTAAAGATTCTTTTAGCCAAGCCTCGGGAATGATACCAGTCAAAAAGATAATGACAGCCCCAGTCAATTCTCTGGGGTTCATCAATTCACCCAAAAATAAATAGCCAAAAAAAGCGGCTAAGGGGGCCTCCATAGCAAATATAAGAGCAACTTTGAGTGAGCCCATGTATTTCTGAGCTACAATTTGCAAAAGAAAAGCAAAGATGGTGGCCAACAATATATTAAAAAATAATGAGAAATTGATCGTCGAACTCCAATAAAGTGGGTTTCCAAAGTCTAAACTACGGTCTAAAAAAAACTTAACCGGTAAAACAAATACCACCATCCAAAGTGAGAACCAAACGAACTGCCAAACTCCCAGCCCTAAAGTGTCAGGGATAAGTCTCGCGTATTTTTCAGTGAGAACTATTTGAATTCCCCAAATAATAGCGGTGGCAAGGGTCCAAATTTCTCCACTTCCAAGTTCAAAGGTTTCTTTTTGCGTCAAAAGGCACATTCCCAAAACCGCAATAGAAGCCACCAAAATCTGCCGCAGAGTGGACTTTTGCCCCAGAATAATGAGACCAAATAGCGGGGTAAAAGGAACATAGAGCGAAGTAAGAAAACCTGACCTTCCTGCAGTGATACTTTGCAATCCCATCACTTGAGTAAAAAACGCCAAAAAAAGTGTAAGACCTAAAACACAAGAAGTCTTAATGGTTTTTACAGAACAGCTCTTAAGTTTCCCGAAGAACACGATGCCTACAATAAGACCAGTTAGTCCAATTCGCCAAAAAAGAAAAGACCAAGCCCCCACAGCTTCAATGGCTGCTTTCGCGAGAAAAAAACTGGCTCCCCATGAAGCGGTGGCCAAGACAAGTCCCAAAACAATAAGTCTCTTTTTTGTGGAAAGGTTCATGTGACACTTATCGCCATTTCTAGCTATTAATGCATCAAAAATGTAGCCAAACAAAGTTTCATGCACCTAAAATTGAGTGTCATGGCTACTCTTAGTTATCTTCAAAGTCATCGGGCTTGCGCCTCATATCTAAAGAGAATGCCTCTTTTTCTTCGAATTTTTTCATACACATTGCCGGTAAAAAAGAGAGAGAGCATTAGTTCGGTTTTGGCTTTTAGTTTGTTTGCCGAAGATGGAATGGTTTTTGCCAAAACTCCAGGTGAAAAACAGGCCCACCTCAACAATTGCCTTGAAATACTTGCTGGCGTTTACGATCAAAATGGCCGAGAATTTCGAAATCCTATTGAACCGGCTTTTGAACAAACTATATTTCGATATGGATTACCCAAAAAATTATTTGATCGGTTTTTATTAGGTATAAATATGAAATTTCATCGAGGAGAATTTTCTAACACCAATGAACTTGTTGACTATGCCCACCACCGAAAGGGAAGCTTATTTGCCATTTTCTCTTATTTTCTAGATTCTGTTGGTTCGATCAAAGAAAGTGCCGTGGCTTTGGGTATAGCCCTTGAGATTAATAATTTGGCCAAACAAATGAGACCTGAATTCCAAAAGCAATGTAAGTCGATCGCCGAAGAATATTTCTTAGAAGGATTCAAGGGAATTTCTTTACTTCGGCCTTCAAGATATAGGTTATTATTTACCTTAGTGGCAAGGATTTATGGAAGACGAAATGGTTTATTGAGTGAGAAACCATTGGCAAAACACTTGGCTCTTGGAAATAGATCATGAAATCTGTATTGAAAATACTTGAAGAGGTATTTGAAAATCCAACAGCTCCTTACCGAGAAAACTGGGTTTTGAGTCACGTCAAAAAAGAATTGCTTCGTCTAAAAGTGCCTTTTTGTCAAGACAAGTGGGGAAATATCATTGCGGGAACTACGGCCCTTAAATCTTTGAAAACCTCTCAGAAACTAGCCCTAGTAGCCCACACGGATCATCCGGGTTTTCATGTTTTAGGGCCAAAGGGTAAAAATTCTTGGCGTGCCAAATGGTACGGGGGCGGACCACCAAAAGTATTCAACTCTCCTGTGGCAATCTATAACCCCCTGTTCCCACATGAAAGTGTTAAAGGCAAAATTCTATCAAAGAAATTAAATATCAAATCAAAGGGAGAATTCATCATTCATGTTCCTGGGGCATCGAAATTTGTAAACAGAGAATGTTTTGGCGGTTTTGCTTACCCTGGGTTTAGAAAACGAGAGTTTAGAATTTCAACCCGTGTGGCCGACGATCTTACTGGTGTAGCAATAATACTTTCGACATTTGAACGCCTTAAAACTAGAGAAAGAAAAAAAATGTTAGGGATTT
>JAHFAE010000042.1 GCA_023250675.1 Oligoflexia bacterium
TCGATAGCACCGCCTTCTGGGTTTGCCATCAATACGCCGGTAAGTAACTTAATCGGTGCTGTGCCAGCGATTGTGGTAGAAGCTCTACCTGTCAAAGTGCCCGTCATTGTGTCGCCGGCTCTCAAAATATTTAATGAAGCTGAACCTGTTAAGGTCGCTGTGATGGTACCCGCCGCAAAATTTCCAAAACTATCTCGTTTTACAAATGTGCCCGCTGAATTGCCATCGGTAGCTGTAGTCCAAGTCGGAGCGCCAACACCGCCTGATGTGAGAACCTGGCCCGACGCACCTGTCCCGGTATTTCTCAAAGTCGCGCCGTTGCCATAGATGATACCGCCATTGGTGATTGAGACTCCTGCCAAGTAACCAAGTTCTGTGGCATTGACACTTGAGGCTGACATATTGCCTGAACCGTCAGATACCAACGCTCGATTCGCAGTGACAGTGCTTTGTCCAACAATATGATCTGCCGACCCGTCCCAATACTTGATCACACCTGGAGCGACGCCGCTAGCAGTTGAATACTCCCACATAGTGCCCATTGCTGTTACGTTCAAAGCTGTGAGAGCAGTTATTAGTGCAGGTTCGGTCGTAGCATCATATTTTCCCAATCCAAGGGTGCCTGTAGTTGTGATGGAACCATTGAACGAAGCACTTTGCGAAGCACTCAATGTTAAAGCTGTGGTCCCAGCGGTTTGAAATACAAGGGTATTGTTGGTATCAGACCCTTGAATAGAGGCCGTGATGCTTGACCCGGTATTGGAGTAAAAGTCAATTTTTGAATTACCACCTGAGTTTGACCCCAATCTCAATGTAGGACTTGTTTCTTCAATATCTAAATGGGCACTGGGGCTGCTTGTGCCGACTCCCATTTTGCCTGAAGTCGTAACTATATCTCCTGTGGTCATTATAACTGAAGATCCAAAATTTTGTGGTGCTGAAGTTCCAATTTGTGCGTATCGAGAGTCATTGTGGGAATCGTGGTTATGCAGTGAAGAAGCATCAGAACCAGAGCCATTAGTCAATGTATCTAAATTTGACTCAGACCGCGTGCTAGTCGCCTGAATTAAACCGGAAAGAGGAATCCCCTGAATTGTTTCAGCAACGAGGGCTTGGGGCACAGAGTTTAAAACTGTATCGGGACTCAGGGCTGTTCCGTCTACTATGACATGCAAAAGTCTATAGTCGCCGGCTGCTGGCGTGTAGCCACTTCCACAAGAACCTGATGCCGCCATTGTAAAAACCAATGGGTTATTTGAAAAAAGAGTCTTCATTTGTAAGTGAGGATCTTGAACAGTTCGCTTGTTACCTCCTGGATCATTTTCAGGGTACTCTGAACCCACGCGCAAGCTGATCATTGAGTTTGCGTCAGTGGTAGCTGTTTGAGATTCCTCGTACAAAACACATGTTCCATTTGGACTTAAGATTTGAAATGTATAGGTCTTCGAAATAGCGCTTATTAACGGTATGGGTGCATCGGCAGCATCGGTAACATAAGCTTGATAAGTGAACGAGTAACCCTCCCCGTAATTTGCCGAAGTTCTTGAAGGTGCCGCAACCACCATGAGAAATCCGATCGCAATGATGAATATAAAATTATTAGCGCGCACGATGTAATATTCCTGAGTGAGATGCCTCGACCTTTACGGTGCCGTTGGTCGCCACAGAATCCGTAGAATTTTGTAAATTATTTAAGCTGCCAACTGTGTACTTGAGATGAACCGAACCATTTGAAGCGCTACCGGCGCCCGTTGAAAAAGAATATTTAGATGAACTTTTCGGAGCGGGAAAGTTATGATTACCCCCACCGCCAGAACCGGGCGGGGTGTTGCTGAAATCGTCCCCACCTTCAGAAGTGGGATTACCGGCCGAACAGCCTGTGAGCAAAGCGAAGCACAAAACCAACGCAAACCACGTCAAGATTTTATACTGTTTAGTCACACGCTCCCCCAAATTTGCTAACGTCCCACAACGAGCCAAATACTCTATCGGCTGAACTAGACTAGACTTTAGAACGGCTCGGGGATGCATTAGATTCGAAATGAGACCGGAAAACTTGACAAAACGTACGCTTTAATGTACATATTGGATTATGGGATTACCGAAGATTAAGTCAGCCACTGAAGTAAGGCAGGACCTCTTTAGCACTCTGCAAGATGTACTAAAAGGACAAATTCAAATCATCACTCATAAAGATGGCGATTCAGTTCTGCTTTCAAAAGAAAAATTTGATGAACTATTAGATAAAATTGAAACTCTTCAGGGTATTTCTAGAGGACTTCGTGATTTGTCTGAGCAAAGATTTTTCTCTCATGAGGATGCTGTCAATAAACTAAAGGCCCACATGAAGAGAAAATGAGAAGCATTGTTTACTCTTCTGAATCCATAGAGAATTTAAAAAAAATATATGACCACGTAGAAAAAAACTTTTCTGCTAAAAAAGCACAGGAAACCATAGGCGTAATTTTTGAAAAAATTTCTAATCTCAAGCAACATCCATTTGCGGGTAAGACCTCTCTGATTTCAGAATTGGTCCGCGAATTGTTGGTTGAAGGAAATACCGTTTATTATCAAGTTACGGTAGAAACCATAGATATTGTCTATCTAAAACCTAGAGGAACAGAATTATTGGATTATCCACCCAAATAAGCTTCGCGCACTTTTGGATCGACTAAAAGGTCAGAGCCTTTGCCCGATAATACAATTTCTCCCGTTTCAACTACATAGCCACGATGAGAAATTTTCAAAGCTTGAAAAGCATTTTGCTCAACAAGCAAAATAGTAGTGCCCTCACTATTTATTTTCTTAATAATTGAAAAAATAGTCTCGACGATTTGAGGAGCCAAACCAAGACTTGGTTCGTCTAATAATAATAATTTGGGTCGTCCCATGAGCGCCCGAGAAATAGCTAGCATTTGTTGCTCGCCGCCTGACAAAGTTCCAGCTTGTTGTCGCAAACGTTCTTTTATACGAGGAAACAACAAATAAACATTTTCAAGATCTTTGGTGATGGCCTCTTTAGAATCTTTTCGCGTGTATGCGCCCATTTCTAGATTTTCTAAAACTGAAAGATTAGCAAAAATTCCACGGCCTTCAGGGGATTGGAGCAACCCCAATTTTACAATATCATGGGGTTTCATATGGTGAATGGGCTTACCCTGCCAAACCACTTCGCCTGAGACGGGTGTTAACAGTCCACTAATAGTCCGTAATGTCGTGCTTTTACCGGCACCGTTGGCGCCGATCAAAGAAATGATTTCACCTGATTGCACCGTAAAGCTGATTCCCTTGAGGGCTTCGATATTCCCATATTTTACTCGAACATTCTTAACATCTAAAAGAGCGCTCAATTTTTCGTCTCCGAAGTGGCCGCCGAACCTAAATAGGCCTCAATAACTTTTGGATCTTTTTGAATTTTCGAAGGATTCCCTTCGCAAATTGTCACACCGTGATCAAGGACCAAAATTCTTTCACAAATACCCATGACAAGTTTCATGTCATGCTCGATGAGTAAAACCGTAACGCCAAAACGCTTTCGAATGGCACTGATGGTGTCCATCAACGAATGGGTTTCACTATGGTTCATACCCGCAGCGGGCTCGTCGAGCATAACAACTTTTGGTTTTGTAGCCAGTGCCCGTAAGATTTCTAATCGGCGTTGCTGACCGTAGGGTAGAGAACCTGCTATTTCTAAAGCGCGATTTTCTAAGTTAAATATCTTTAATAAATCCATGGCCTGATCTAGGGCGGTTTTTTCTTCACGTTTCATTCGCTGAGATATGAGGAGAGCTTCAACCATTGAATAATGAGTATGTTGATGAGCTGCGATGCGAATATTATCTAGAACGCTTAGGCCCTTAAACAGTCGAATATTCTGAAAAGTCCGAGAAATTCCTCGTTTAGAAAGATCAAAGGGTTTAACTCCTTTTATCGGCTCACCTAAAAAAGAGATGGCACCACTCGTCGGTTGGTAAACCCCCGTGAGCATATTAAACAGCGTTGTTTTGCCGGCACCATTGGGCCCAATGAGACCTGCTAATTCACCACCCACCAATTTCATATTAAATTGGGAAACAGCCACAAGGCCGCCAAATTTTATTGAAACATCTTTAGCTTCAAGAATGACGTTTGACATATTTTCTAAACAAGTCTGAGATTTCTAATTCACCAAAGAGACCTTGGGGTTTGGTGAGCATTAAAACAATTAACGTCAAAGAATAAATAACCATTCTAAAATCAATGGTCGTTATTTCTTGTAGTGGCCTGAGCGCTTCAGGGAGTAACGTAATAATAATGGCAGCAACAAAACTCCCACTGATACTTCCCATTCCACCCAAGACAACCATGACAACCACGTCAATGCTCTTCATAAAGGCAAATGAGGAGGGATTAAGATAACAAAGATAATGGGCAAAAATCGACCCCGCTACTCCCGCGAAAAATGAACTAATAACAAAGGCGCGGACTTTATATTTTGTCGTATCAACACCCATAGACTCAGCCGCAATTTCGTCCTCACGCACTGACAAAAATGCACGACCGTGGGTGGAATTCATAAGCCTTGTCACTGTAAAACAACAAATAAAGACCCAAAACCCGGTCCAGAAAATAGAAGCACTGTGGTGAATTCCGTACATTCCACGAGCTCCGCCAACGGCTTCGATATTGAGTAAAACAACTCGAATGATTTCACCAAAACCCAGGGTAACGATAGCAAGGTAATCGCCTTTGAGTCTTAAACTCGGTAAACCCACGGCAAATCCTGCAGCAGCTGCCAGCAAACCGCCGGCTATTGTATTAAAAAAGAAATTCAAACCGACAATGGGCCCCGCCCAATGGGGAAAAGTCATAGTCAAAAAGGCACTCATATAAGCACCAGCAGCCATAAAACCTGCATGACCGATGGAGAATTGCCCAGTGAAGCCATTCACCAAATTTAAACTTACGGCCAAAATAATGTTGATGCCTGAGTATGCAATTAAAGTTTGAAGATAGGGATTAAAAATCTCAGGAACCACATAGTCAATTCCTAAACAAACCAGAATGACCAGGACTGGCATCAATATACTGCGCTTAAAATCCACCATCAAACTTTCTCCACGGTGAATTTGCCAAGCAAACCTGCGGGCTTAAATAATAAAATTATAATTAAAATTCCAAAAGCAAGGGCGTCTCGATAAGTGCTAGCGCCGTAGCCAACTACAAATTCTTCGGCTAGCCCCATAATAAGAGCGCCCAAAACAGCACCAGCAATATTGCCTATGCCACCTAAAACTGCTGCCACAAAGGCCTTAAGGCCAATCATGACTCCCATCAATGGTTCAATTTTGGGATATTTAATCCCAACCAAGATGCCCCCTGCAGCGGCCAAAGCTGAGCCAATTACAAATGTCATACTTATAATGCGATCAACATTAATACCCATAAGACTTGCCCATGGGCCGTTAAAACTTGTAGCTCGCATGGCTTTGCCAAGTTTGGTGTGCTGAATGATGTGACGTAAAATCAACATCAAAGCAAAAGTTGTGATCAAAATTGTAGCGTCAAATTTTGTAACTCGAACTTCGCCAAAAGTCGCTACAATTGAATCTTCTAAAATATTTGGAAAAACTTGCGGCGTAGCACCAAAGACAATTTGCCCCGAATATTCTAAAAATAGGCTTACTCCAATGGCTGTGATCAAAGCGTTTAACTTTGGCGCTTTTCTTAACGGTCGGTAGGCAAGGCGCTCAATTGTAAAACCAAGAATTGAGCACCCAATCATAGCAATAAAAAGCACGCTAAAAAAGCTTCCGTAGCCAGGTGCATCGCTCACGTTAAGCCATCGAGCTGAGTAAAAACCAATGAATGCGCCTATCATATAGACGTCGGAATGAGCAAAGTTTATGAGTTGTAAAATGCCATAAACCATGGTGTAGCCCAGAGCGATTAAAGCATAAATGCTCCCTAGGCTAACTCCATTGATAATGTGTTGTAGAAAAGCTTCCAAAAGTTTTTAAGGATTGATCGTCGTCACGAAGGTATTATTGTCACCTGCCACTTTTACTACCACTGCTGATTTTGTGGCGTTTCTCTGCTCGTTAACAGTAATCATCCCGGTTACACCGGCAAAATCTTTGGTAGAGGCAATGGCATCTCGCAAATCTGTAGAAGAAGTTAGAGATTTTGACCTTTTCATGGCGTCAATGAGAACTTTTGCAGCATCATAACCCAAAGCCGCTAAGCCGTCAGGCACCGCATTGAATTCTTTTTTGAATGCGGCAATAAAATCTTTAGCTCTTGGATCAGTAGTGTCGGTCGTATAGTGATTGCTAAAATAAGAACCAACAATTGAATCTTTTCCGATTTCAAAAAGCTTTGAACTATCCCAACCGTCGCCACCTAGTAACGGAACTTTTAACCCTAGGCCCCGTGCTTGCCGAGCTATAAGACCAACTTCTGTGTAGTACCCAGGTATAAAAATCGCATCGGGCTTAGAAGTTTTTATAGAAGTAAGCTGAGCTTTGAAGTCAATATCATTTGAAACATAAGTTTGTTCAGAAACTATGGAGCCACCCATTTTCGTGAATGTTTCTTTAAAATAATTAGCAAGTCCCACGCTGTAATCAGATTTTACGTCTCTCATAATGGCCACTTTTTTAACTTTTAAATTCTCTGCGGCAAATTTAGCCATGACAGTTCCTTGGAAGGGATCGATAAAACACACGCGAAAAATAAAATCCCCAACTTCGGTCACTTTAGGATTAGTCGAACTGGGGCTTATCATAGGCACTTTATATTGCTGAGAGATGGGAGCTGCGGCTAGGGATCTAGAACTGGCAACCTCACCAATAATAGCCATAACTTTATCTTGAGTAATAAGTTTTGTAACGGCCGTTGCCGCTTCTTCGGGCTTACCTTGATCGTCTAATGATAGGAGCTTCAAAGTTTTACCTTTTAGTTTTTCAGGGCTTGAATTTACTTCTTTGAAGGCAAGCATTATGCCCTGATGGGTGCTAATACCAAAAGTAGCTTCACCGCCTGTCATTGATCCATATTCTCCGACGAGAATTTCGCTAGACTCTGCGGCCGTGGTCCCCGCAGAATTTTCGGCCTCTTGCTTTTTAGTACATGATGTCAAAGTCAGAGTAAGAGCTGTTAAACTAAGTAGAGTTTTTATGAGCATTGAAGCCTCCAAGTATTAGATAACCCAAGTATTTAGCTATATCATGTGGGTGAGGAGGTCAATTCGGTTTTTTGGCTAAATAGACAAGATCTTTTCTAGTTTTATCCAATCGTCATTGATCTTCTTTTTCTTAGAGAAGGTATCATGGAGCGCAATTGGGACCACTTCTTGATTCAATTCTCCGGCCATAATGTCGCATTGGCCCGACATTAAATATTTAACCGCGGCTGACCCCAATCTGGATGCCAGATTTCGATCTTTGGCCGTGGGGCTGCCACCTCGTTGCACATGGCCTAGAATACATATCTTGGCTTCGTAGCCCCCCGATTTTTTTATTTGCTCAGCGATTTCATAGGAACGTCCTGCGACTTTTCCCTCAGCACAAATCAAAATGCTAGAGCGTTTGCCCCGCTTTATGCCTCTCTCGATAATCTTACAAACCTCTTCTATAGAAACGTTATTTTCTGGAATAAAGACTTCTTCAGCCCCTCCAGCAAGGCCCACTTCAAGGGCGATGTGGCCCGAGTTTCGACCCATGACCTCGACCAAAAATAATCTGTCATGGCTAGCTGCTGTGTCACGAATTTTATCGATGGCTTCAAGAGCCGTATTTACGGCGGTATCAAAACCAATTGTATAGTCGGTACCGAACACATCGTTATCGATGGTACCTGGTACACCGACCACGGGAATTTTGTGTTCGTTCCAAAGTAAGTTTGCGCCAGTGAATGTGCCGTCTCCGCCAATAGCCACTAAACCATCAAAACTGGCTTGCTTAAAGGCTTTGGCCGCTTTTTCTCGACCTTCGGGCTCAAAAAATTCTTGGCACCTTCCTGTTTTAATGATGGTGCCCCCCCTTTGGATGATATTGGCCACAGAACTTAGTTCTAAATTCACATATTCAGCCTTAATGAGGCCTTCGTAGCCGTGAATAACAGCTGTGACTTTTAGCTTATTGTAGATTGCCGTACGAACTACTGCTCTGATAGCAGCGTTCATGCCTGGAGCATCCCCGCCACTAGTTAAGACTGCGATATTTTTGATTCCATTTGCAGAAAAAACACCCATAGATGAAATATAGGCACTGGAAATCAACGTGACAATAAAAAACCGCTTGAGATTTCATAACTATGAAATCTCAAGCGAAGATCTAACTATCTTACGAGTTGTTTGAACTCGCGGCCTGCGCGAAATTTTGGGAAATTACAAGCAGGAATGGTAATAGTCTTTCCTGTTTGTGGATTGCGGCCTTTGCGAGATTTGCGTTTTGCTTTTGCGAAAGTGCCGAAACCAACAAGTTTTACATCGTCGCCTTTTTTGAGGCTTCTTTTGATGGTGTCGAGGGTGGAATCAAGGGTTCGCTCAACTTGAGCTTTGGTCAATTTTGTGCCCTTTGCCACGATCTCGATTAATTCAGCTTTGTTCATGATGATCCTCCGTAAGTTAGTTAGTTAATAATGACTTCTTAGCCAGCACCGGCTGGCATTGTTGCTAGGAAAAGTAGGCCCCAGGCTTGTTCTAAGGTCAAGTATTATTTTCGTCATCAGAATCAGGGTCTTGACTTCTGTTTTCGGGTGCGCCTACGTCCTGATGGGCCCGTATTAACTTGGACCCTTTGGTGATTCCTTGGGCTTTTTGAAAGTCCTCTGAGGAGTCATGGTCGCTTGGCACTTTAAACTTTTCTGAAGCCCAATCCCCTAAGTCAATGAGGCGACATCTTTCTGAACAAAAAGGTTTGTTGGGATTTTCTTCCCAGAAAACTTCCTTTTTGCACTTCGGACAATTTACTTTCATCAATTAATATTAGGGGGCACCTGTAAGATTTGTCACCGCAAAATGTTGATCATTGACTTTGATTTCAACATCATTTGCCACGTGGGCACCATCTAAAACTGCTTTGTCAGAAATAATATCAAATTTCATTGTGTAATACTGAAACTGAAGTTCGCTGCCAGCGTTATTATTAATGGGGTAGTAATTGGCTTGGGCAATAATATCGATGCCCATGGGATTGTTGTAACTGCTGCCATTGTAGTAGCCGTTGTAGGAATTCGTATAGCCGTAGTTATAGCTGTTTGGGTATTGATTTGGATAGCCGTAGTTGTAACCGTTGTTGTATCCATTGTTTGAATATTGATTCACATAGCCATTGTAGTAACCATGGTTTCCACCAATCACCAAATCCACTTGGTAAAATCCGCCGCCATAAACATAGATGTCGATAGAACCAGTATTGTAAGAGAAGTTAGACCCGAGGCAAGGGCGGGCATCGCCAATGGGCCAAGCCAGACCCCATTTTCCGCAACCTTGAATTTGGCCGATAATATTTTTCGCTGTTGTGGCATCCATGGAGCTCAATAATCCTGTGAGACGAATTGAACCGCCGGGCCCAGAAGTTGGAAACACGCAGGCCGAGCCGTTAAAGTACTGGCCAATATTGCAAGATTGAAGTCCACCATTGCAGGCCGGTTGCCCAGGGGCACCACATGCTTGAACAACGGGAGTTTGTGCGTTTTGGCCTTCTCTCTGGCAACCAGTAACTGCTGTCAGAAGTGATGTCAGAACCAATAATTCAATTACCAAACGGATCATAAAAAAACCTCTTCCTAGAGCCAATGCGCGGTTCATGCCAATGTCAGATTCGCAATTTCGGGGTCTCTTCGGGTATTTAAGAGGCCTTGATGATCAAAGTTTTTGCAGTGGGCGGCAAATTGTTACCGATGAGTCAATACGTGGAGCCGCATAAGCTTTGGGCAAAGAATTCTGCACCCTTTGTTTCGTATAAAGGATTATCAATACCTTCAAGTGATATCGAGTCAAAATTTTTGTTGTGCGAGCTTCCTAGAAAATCAGGTTTTGCTTGGTCTCCGGGACAAACATGAGTTCAGAACTATATTGGTTTTGGTCAAAGAAGTTGGTCCATTTATTGAATATTGACATGGACAGTTTAATATTTCGTGTTCATTGGAGGTTCTATGAAACTAATTGCGGCCATTTTTACACTAATGTTAACTTCTTTGTCGGTATTCGTCGGCCCCAAGGCCTTCGCCTATGGCGAATACGGCATCCATATTTGCCCACCTAAAGGAACTCCCAGACACTACATATGTGATTCGAACTCTACCAAAGAAGTTGCCTTCGTTCTGGATCTCCCTAACTCGTATGCAAACCAACCTTTGCCAATTGCTCGACATGACCTGGTTTTTTGGAGAAATAAAACAGATCAACCACACTGGCTAGTGTTATCCACAGGGGGGGATCTCACGATTAATATGGAACCGTGGGGCGGGTCGCATCTGCATCTCTTCTCAAAGGAAAGGGTGGGTACAATTATCAATTATTCGTGCAAGTACCACCCAACTGAGCGGGGAAGCATCGTAGTGACATCCGATTGACAAATACCTGAAGAGAGATTGCTCCGCAGCAACATATTTAACGAGGAAAACTGCAATGAAAGTTCTATTTTTACAAGTGTTAATGATCTTGTTTTTGGCCCCAAATAGTCGAGCAGATCTCTCACCAGCCGAAGCCAAGGTGGTAATAGGTAATGTGAAATATCTGCTGCAATCAGCTGAAGGTAGCGGCAGCCAGGCAATTGATGCCACACTCTATCCCGACTTTCCCAATCGGGTCGAGAGCATTTGTTTTAGAGCGGCCAGATTTGTGCAGGTTTTGACGGACGCTTCTATGATAGCTGACTCTTCAATAGTGGCTCTTCGAGAAGTCGGCGAATTAGCAGCAAGAGGGGAGGCAAAATTGGCGCCTTTGTGCGGTCCTATTGCCGCTCACAATCCTGCAATTAAAAATAAGCTTCAGAGTTCCGACCAAATTCAAGCATGGATTGAAAAACTTATCGCCGAGGTCAATGCGCTCCGTAAAGAAGCCGAAAGTTTGGCTCAAAAACTGTAGTGTTTCCTAGAGTTTTATTGAAAGGAAAAATATGAAGAAAATTGTGTCAGTGTTGACCGATACCCTGAAAAGCTGTGGACGTTGTTGGTAACGAGTCTCAGTTGGGCGGAAATGCGAACGTGAAAACTTCGGCCCACTGACAACTCGGCCGCGACTCAGCCGCACGAATCTGACGCTTTGTAATCCATTAGTAAAGAGTTAGCAAGAGAGGGCCTACCTCTTATACCCCTTCATCAATTCATTGACAAGGCGAGGTAGTTCCCGAAATTCATCTGAGCGTCTAAAACCGATGGGGGGAATATCTTCGCCTGCTAAAAACTTTTTAAGGTTTCGTTCTAACTTCCAAATGGGACCTGCGATTCGGTGAGTAAGTAAAATTCCTGTGATCCCGAAAACGAGGATCATCAAGATGACAATTATACCTAAGCGAATCATCAATGAATTGGCCAACATCTTAAATGCCTCGGGCAATGCTGCCGGGGGAATCAAAGACGAATTAAACAATGACCCTAAAGTGATAAGTCTTTCGTAAGCGACAACACAAATGAGAATGGCAGCGACTGTGGCTATACCTGCCAAGAAAAACACAATTTTAAACTGCATTTGGGGATTAATAATATAACGGCGCTTATACCATGGCGGAATTACCGGCTTTTGCTTGTTTGCTTGATGGGGTGGGCCTTTGACCACTTGATCCATAAGTATACGCCTCCTGCAAAGATGAAAATAGAAATGAATTGGCTTGTGCTTAACCAAGGATCAATGACAAATCCCCTAATCGTATCACCCCGATATACTTCAACAATGGATCGGCCGATAGAATATAAGAGCATATACATAACTAACAATTGCCCGGTGAATTTTTTTCGATTTCGCATAAACATTAAAACACTAAAAATAATAACGGCATTTAATGCGTCGTAGAGTTGTGTGGGGTGAAGTGGAATTCCAGGAGGTGCTAGGCTCAATGGATCACTAAAAGTAATAGCCCACGGAACTCCGTTGGCTTGACGACCGTAGCAACATCCTGCAAAAAAACAACCTAGTCGACCAAAGAAATGGGCGATGGCCAATGAGGGTATGGCCATGTCAATAGTCTGAAGCATGGGGAGGCTATATTTCTTTGTAAAATACCAAAAGGCAAACAAGCCCCCAAGAAATCCGCCGTAAAATACAAGGCCACCTTCCCAAAAATAAAAAACCTCCATGGGGTGTTCACTAAAATATTCTAGGCGAGTGAGAATATAAAACAGCCTCCCACCGATAAGACCAAGTCCCAAACCCCAAAAAGAAATGTCTACAATTCGATCAGGGTTAAGCCCCTCTCGTTTAGCTTGTTTTTGAATAAGATAAAGGCCGGTGAGAAAACCAATGACGATCATGAGGCCGTAAGTATGAAGTTTCAAAAAACCTATTTTTAGAAGTAAGGGGTGCAATTACGCCTTCGCTTTCTTTGTTCGAAGTAACACTGCTAGTCCAATGACGATTGCCACAAAACTCATCCAAGTGGAGATACTTAAATTAAAGGGGGTAGGCCCTCGAAAGTCATCTCTAAATTGTTCGACTAAAGCTCGACCAAAGCCGTGACCGATGAGCCAGATTCCGAATATTCTTCCAGAAGTTCTTCCCCATATTCGCTTTTCGAGCACCAACAATACTGCAAAAACAGAAGCTTCCCAGAGGCTTGAATAAATCTGTGTTGGGTGTAACCCTACACCGGCTGGGGCTTCTACTCCCTGACCAAAATAAATCGCCCAAGGTAAATCAGTAGGCCGACCAAAACAACAACCTGCGGCGAGACATCCTAAGCGACCCAAAGCATATCCTGCTGCTAAAACTGGCGAAAATAAATCTGCATGGCGTAAGAAATCCAATTTCTTTCGCCAGCAAACTGCGGCTGCACCTATGAAGCCGCCAACAGCTCCGCCATAGTAGACAAATCCACCGTACCAAAACTTATAAATCATTTCGGGATGTTTAGAATAGAACTCGGGATGTTCAATGAGAATATGCGCCCCTCTGGCGCCGACAAAACAACCAATCATAGCCACTAAAGATATATCTAAGACGGCGTTCGGATCAAATTTTCTCGCTACCGCCCGATAAAAGATCCAGACGATTCCCAATGAGAACACAAGACTATTGACGACGATATAAGTTGGAATCGCGAATCCCGAGGAATCAAAAAGAAGGGGCCACATTTATGCTATTTCTTTTTTGGGAGCTAAAAGCATTTGAAGAAGTAAAATACTTACGCCACAAACGATGGCCGAATCAGCCACATTAAAAGCAGGAAAATGGTAGAGCTCTTGATAATGAAAATCTAGAAAATCGATGACAAATTTAAATCTAAGTCTGTCGATATAATTCCCAATGGCCCCACCAAAAATAACCGATAAAGCAAAGACTTGGTTTCTCTGATGCTCTTTTGTGCCTCGCAAAAGCCAGAGAATGGCAATGAGAGCCACAAAGGGGACTAAATTAAAGAAAGGCTCTCGAAACCAAATGGGGGTTTGAGATAATATTCCAAAGGCAGCGCCAAAATTTCTCACATAAGTTAAATCAAAAAATTTTGGGACGACCATTATACTTTCGCCTAAATGAAAATGGGTATGAATGTAAAGTTTAGTTAATTGATCTAAAGCTATGACAGCTCCACTAATTGTGGCGAGTAGCAAGTATTTTATGCTCATGATAAGGCCCTCACACATTTAGGGCAGGTGCCAGGAAACTTTTGATTAGCACCCGTTTGCACGCTGTAGTTCCAACAGCGTTCGCATTTAGTTCCGTCGGCTTTTTTGATTTCTACTTCGTATTTAGAGCTGTCTTTAAGTTCGACTTGGGACACGATAAATATAAATGGCAATTCAGATTGCTTCTCTTGAAAAACATTACGTACATCAGGGGGGACGGAGAGAAAGACTTTAGCTTCTAATCCCGAACCAATGAGTTTTTCTTGGCGAGCCTCTTCAAGTTTTTTTGTCACGTGGGCACGTGCTTCAAAAACACTGGCCCATTTTAATTCGAGATCTGAATTGATCCATTCCCTTGAAACTTTTGGAAAGCTTGTCAGAAACACGCTTTGTTTGCCTCGCCCTGGAATTTGCAGATACACCTCTTCACTTAAAAAAGATAAGATCGGGGCCATGACACCCACTAGAGTTCGTAAGACAGTATAGATAACCGTTTGAGCCGCTCGCCTCTCGATGCCAGCCTTTTTAGAAGTGTAGAGGCGATCTTTTAAAATGTCTAAGTAGACGGAAGACAAATCTACAGTGCAGTAATTTTGAAGAGCATGATAAATCGTATGATAGAAATGTTTGTCGTAGGCATCTGTACAAGTAAACACAAAATTAGCCAACCGAGATAAGGCCCATCGGTCTATGTCAAGAAGCTCTGAATAAGTAACCATGTTTTTATGGGGATTAAAATCTGAAATATTCCCTAAAATATATCGGCACGTATTTCGAATGCGACGGTAACTTTCAGAAACTCGATCAAAACTTTCTTGGCCCGCTTGGAGGTCGTTACTGTAGTCTTCATAGGCCGTCCAAAGTCTTAGAATTTCTGCCCCATTTTTTTCCATAAACTTTATGGGGTCTATTACATTGCCCAAACTTTTTGACATCTTTCTGCCTTGGGCATCGTTGACAAATCCATGGGTGAGAACATTCTTAAAGGGGGCCCGACCATACATGGCCACACTGGTAAGAAGACTTGATTGAAACCACCCTCGATGCTGATCGCTCCCTTCTAAATAAATATCAGCGGGGTTTGTCAGTCCATCGCGAGGTTCTTGGACGGCCTTATGGCAAACCCCACTGTCAAACCACACATCTAAAATATCAGTGCCACGGCGAAACTTATCGTGGCCGCATTGACATCGTCGGGATTTAGGCAAGTAATCTGTAATTTCAGAAGTATACCAACTTTCAAGACCTTCTTTTTCGACTTTATCGGCCACTTTATCCATAAGTTCAGCTGAGATTTCAGGTTGAGAACATTTTTCACAATAAAATACAGGTATGGGAACACCCCAAAGTCTTTGCCTACTAATACACCAATCGGGCCTATTCTCAACCATGGCGGTAATTCGATTTTCTCCCCAGGGTGGAATCCATTTTACTTTCTTAATTTCAGACAATGCTTTTCGCCGAATTGACGGTGTCCCTTTATCCATACTGATAAACCATTGAGCCGTAGCGCGAAAAATTACGGGGTTATGGCAACGCCAGCAGTGTGGAAAGCTATGGTCAATAATTTCATCATAAACCATGTGTCCTGAATCTTTTAACCGCTGTACAATCAGCGGATTCACATCAAAGACCTTTTTGCCTTGATATTCGGGAACTTTATCAGTGTACTTTCCCCAATCATCTACCGGGTTATATGCAGGTAGACCATATTTTTGACCTACTAGGTAATCGTCTTGGCCGTGGCCGGGGGCTGTATGAACACACCCGGTGCCAGCATCTAGTGTGACGTGATCTCCGAGAATGACATAACTAACTCTATCCACAAAGGGATGCTTACAAACCACTCCGTCAAATTTGGATTGGACTCGGGATTTTCCACCGATAACAATTCCTTTAAATGCTTTTTTTAACTTAAATGTTTTCTTCGCAGTTTTTTCTAGTCCCGCTGCCAGTTCCATGGCCAGCACCCAATTCTCCCCATCAACTTCATAGAGGCCGTAGTCAAATTCAGGGTTCACGCTGATGGCAAGGTTGGCTGGTAGGGTCCAAGGAGTAGTCGTCCAAATGATAAAATAAGTTTTGCCTTCAGGTTTGCCGATATGATCCAAACCACCAATGGCTTCAAATTTCACATAGATTGATGGATCTTTTTTGTCGGCGTATTCGACTTCTGCTTCTGCTAATGCTGTTCCGTCGGACCAACACCAATGAACAGGTTTTTCACCGCGATAGATATATTCAGATTTATAAATTTCAGCGAGAGCCCTGATCATGGACGCTTCATAACTTTTATCCATGGTTAAATAGGGACGATCCCAATCAGCTAGTATTCCAAGTCGTTGGAATTGGGATTTTTGAATTTCAATGTATTTAGCCGCGTAGGCACGACAAAGTTCTCTAATTTCACTATCTGATTTTTCTCGACGTTTATTACCCAACTCTTTTGAAACAGCATGTTCGATAGGGAGACCATGGCAATCCCACCCAGGTATAAACACCGCCCGATGGCCTGACATGGCTTTGTATTTTACGACGAAGTCTTTTAAAATTTTATTAAGACAATGGCCCACATGAATATTGCCGTTGGCATAAGGTGGCCCGTCAGGCATTGCAAAAACTGATTTCGATTCATTTTGCTCTTGGATTTTTTCGTAGAGTTTTTGTGCTGTCCAAGTTTTGATTTGTTCAGGTTCACGAACAGGCAAACCTGCTTTCATCGGAAAGTCTGTATTGGGTAAATTCAGAGTAGGGCGGTAATCCGCTGCATTATCATTGCTATTTGTAGTCACATCACATGTTTAACCAAATATGCAGGCCAAGTCAAAATGTAAGAAACTTCGACATTCTTCTTGACTGGCCCAGAAAAAAGTCGGGATTTCTCCATCAACATAATTCCCGTTTTGCCGAATAGATTGGGGTACAATCTTAAAGGCAGCGAAATTTTTAAAAAATTTAAAAGGAGCCATGTCGGTATGAGTCAAGATAACAATAAACCTGTCCGCGTTGAAATTGAGGGTAAAGCCTATGAATTTCCTGTCACCGAAGGCAGCGAAAAAGAAAAAGGTTTTGATATTTCAAACCTTAGAGCCCGCACTGGCTACATCACTGTGGACAATGGCTATGCCAATACATCTAGCTGCCAAAGCGCCATCACCTTTTTAGATGGTGAAGAGGGAATTTTGCGCTATCGAGGAATCCCCATCGAACAGCTGGCTGAGAAGTCGAGCTTCTTAGAAGTAAGCTATTTGTTAATTTATGGCCATCTTCCGACTCAAGAAGAGTTCAATAAATTCACCGACGAAATCAGACGCCACACCTTGTTGCGCGAAGACCTTATGAAATTTTATGATGGCTTCCCTCGTGATGCTCATCCCATGGCTGTTCTAAGTTCAGTTGTTTGTGCCATGTCGACATTTTACCAAGACTCTCTAGACCCCGTTGATGGAAAGCAAGTTGAACAAAGCATAATTAGATTGATGGCAAAAATTCCTACCATCGCTGCGTACGCTTATAAGACTTCTATTATGCAGCCCAGGATTTATCCACGAAATGACTTAGATTATTGCTCAAATTTCTTACATATGATGTTTGCTGTTCCTGCTGAAGAGTATCAGGTTCCTAAAGAAATCGTAGAAGCATTAAATCTGTTACTCATTCTTCATGCTGATCATGAACAAAACTGCAGCACCTCTACAGTGAGATTAATAGGTAGTAGTGCTGCTAACGTCTATGCTTCAGTTTCAGGTGGAATTTGTGCTCTTTGGGGCCCCTTGCATGGCGGCGCCAATCAAGCTGTTATGGAGATGCTAGAAGAAATCCATAAAGACGGCGGCGATGTGAATAAATATGTTCAGCTCGCCAAAGACAAGAACTCTACTTTTAAATTGATGGGATTTGGTCACCGTGTTTATAAAAACTTTGATCCCAGAGCGTCTATTATAAAAAAGGCATGTGATAAAGTTTTGGCAAAATTGGGAGTGAACAGTCCTCTTCTTGAAATTGCTAAAAAACTTGAAGCTGCGGCATTGAAAGATCCTTACTTTATCGAAAAGAAACTTTATCCCAATGTGGATTTTTATAGCGGAATCATCTACAGCGCCTTAAATATCCCGGTGAATATGTTCACCGTGATGTTTGCCTTAGGGCGCTTACCCGGTTGGATCGCTCACTGGAAAGAAATGAACGAAGGCGGTACTACAAAAATTGGCCGTCCCCGTCAGATCTACACGGGCCCCACAAAGTGCGACTATGTGCCAATGAATCAGCGCACTGCTGTTAAAATGAAAAAGACGGGCTAAAATATCAATTGACATGACGCTCGTGGTGCTTCTAGTTTCTTACTCCGTAAGAAGTTTGGGGGGTGGTTATGAAGAGCATTGGATTTTTTTGCCTCGTTTTCACGGTTTCATTTCTAAATTTGTCTGTGTGCTTTGCTCAATACAGCGAACTCAATTCAAACTCTATGTCTTTTTCAATGGGAGTTTTATCCACTGTTGGTAGTGTGAACACCGGTGTCTCAAATGTCGATAATTTGCCTGATGGTATTGAAAATAAGGCAAGTTTTAGTGTTCTCACTCCCCAGCTAGGAGTCGATTTTACAAATAGTCTTCTTTCGTCAGTTTATTTAAATGTTCCCACATATTGGGATTCATCATCTGCCGATTCTTCGTCTTCTCGAACTATTGGGCGTCCTGAAATTGGGGTGACAAAAACTGTTTTTGAATCCAGACAAACTGAAATTGAGGCAGGATTGGCATTGCGTCTTCCATTTTATGACGACTCTGCCGGTTACTATGTTGAAGGCAATCGAGTTTTTCAAATCGCTCCCAGTCTCAACGTAGATGTGCGCGTTGGTCATTCAAAATTTCATATTTTGGTCGGAACAAAATTAACTTATGACACTAAGGCCTCGGTGGCTTTGCCCTACGAAAGTGAAGAAGGTGATGCACTTAAGAGTTCGGCCTTAGAAAGACCATTTGCTCTTCGTGGTAATGTGGGAATCGAATACGAGGCAAGAAAATTGACCTTTGGTCTTGGGGTCCGCAATACCACCTGGTTAGGGAGTGGAAAAGTTACCGACAATGATTCTGTAATTCGCGAAGTAATGCCCTTGGACTTACTTTGGGGAGAACTTTCTGCTGTCTATGAACTCTATGAATCAACAAAACTGAGTCTCAATGTGACTCGCGGAATCAAAACGAGAAATGATTTTTATTCTCTTGTTCAAGAAGATGCTCCTGAAGAAGTCGCCGATGGGACGATGAGCTTAGGATTGGTTCAAACTTTTTAGCCGAATTACTTTATTAATTCTTTTAAGCTTTTATGAGCGAGAACAAGACACATTCGGATCACCTCAACATCTGAACTTAGGTTAAGCCCCTCACGCAATTCATTGATAATATGGCGGCTCTTGGGATCCATTCTCATGGCTGTTAAGAGATTACCATGAGAGTTATGGCTGTGACCGTCTTCTGTGCCTACATTCTGGGTGCTTTGGGGCAAAGGCGCAGTAATTTGTGAATTAGCTTGATGCAATAATGGCAAGGACATTGACAATTGACCTTGCTGTGCTCCCTGACTAGTAGACGGTATTGGGGTGCTATTTTGAGTGGGTATTGGGTTAATTGTTCCAATTGGAGGCTTTACAGCTATTGCACCACTACCATCATCAAATTTTTGAAGCTCAACTTGAAGGTTTTTTAGTGTTTTATGAAAATCTTGGGAAGATTTCTGATTTTCTGATGCATTAGCCAAGCTTGAACTTCCCTGATCAAACGATGGCAAAGGCACGCCCAGTCTCTTTGCTCTTATATAAAGAGAAACAACCTGGTCCATTGTCTTTAACTCTTCACGCGCTGAAGGCGGAAGAGTTTGAAGCCACTTATAGGCCTCTGTCATGTCTCTTGTAGTAACGGCTTGCGGAATCAAACGGTAAAACCCCTCAAAAAGAGGACATATTTTACCTCGGCCTTAAATTCGGAGCAAGTCTAATCAAATCTTAGGAACGGAATATTCTCTTGCCACAATGCCGTATTTTTCAATTTTCCTAAGCAATGTCTTCTTAGGAATATTGGCATGGAGAGCCGTTTGATTGATGCGACCTTTAAAGGTCTTAAGAGCTTTGATAATAAATTCTTTTTCAAACATTTCTTTTTGCCTGTTGAAATCAAGTGGTTCACCAGGCGAAGCTTGCCCTAAAGATAGAGGAGCAGCTAGGGTAGATTCGACTGGCGCTTCAAGTCCAGTGATCTTCTCAGGTAAACTACTGATAGTGATACGGTTCGTTCCTTCGATGATAAATGCATGTTCAATGACATTTTCAAGTTCGCGAATATTGCCGGGCCATTGATACTTTTTTAGTGAAGCCACGGCATCTTGGCTAACACCTTGAAAGTCTTTTCCATGGCTCTTATTAAACTTCGCGACAAACAAAGTGATCAGACGGTCTATATCATCTTTGCGATCTCTCAATGGGGGTAGTACAACAGGAATAACATTAAGACGATAAAATAAATCTTCTCGAAACTGACCTGACTTAATCATTTCATCTAAATTTCTATTTGTGGCTGCAATAATGCGCACATCGGTTTCAATTTCTCTATTGGAACCGACGGGGGTAAACTTTCGTTCTTGCAATACCCGTAAAAGTTTTACTTGCATCACCGGTGAGAGGTCGCCGACCTCATCTAAAAACAGTGTTCCGCCTTCGGCATACTGAAATCTACCAATTTTACGTTGATCAGCGCCGGTGAAAGATCCTTTTTCGTGACCGAATAGTTCACTTTCAAAAAGTGTTTCGGGGATTGCTGAGCAGTTAATAGCCACGAACTTTTCATTTTTTCTTGAGCTATTATAATGGATGGCTCGGGCTACAAGTTCTTTGCCAGTGCCAGATTCTCCACGTACCAAAACAGGAGTTGTCACCTTAGATAGTTTGTTAATTATATTAAAAACCTTTTGCATTTCGCGGCTCGTTCCCACGAATTTGCGACCCCCTTCTAACGTAATAATGGGAGAGCTATCGGCCACTTTTTCGATAAGGTCATGGGCTTCGTGAGCCTTTGTGATCATGTCGATGATATCAGCCTGCTTAACTGGCTTTGCTATGTAGTTATAGGCGCCCTCTTTCACAGCTCGAACAGCGTCTTCGATATTGCTGTAAGCGGTGAGAATAATAACGATGATACTGGGGTCATGGTCTTTAATGAATTTTAAAGCGTCAATGCCATTGAGGTTGGGCATATCCACATCAAGGATGACTAAACTAAACCGTCCAGCGCGAACTTTTGCTACGGCTTCAAGTCCATCCACGGCTTCTTCGATTTCATACTGGCCGGCGGATTTTAGAGTGGCCGTCACAGAAGCCCTCAGGCCTGCATCATCATCAACAACGAGTACTTTAAACATTTTCTTCCTCCACTAGCCCAGCGGTAGCTGGACCGTAAATGTTGTGCCCTTAGCGGGTACAGAATCAACTGAAATCTTCCCGCTATGCAATTCAATGAAATATTTTGCTAAATAAAGACCAAGACCAGTACCATTAATGGGTGAAGCCTTAGCCGCTTTGCTTCTATAAAATTTTAGAAAAATATTATCCAATTCATCTTTCGCAATACCCGGTCCGCTGTCGGTTACGCCAACAGTGATTTGACCAGCTTCTTCTTTAGATGAAATAATAACTGACGCATTTTCTGGACTGTACTTAATTGCATTTTCAACTAAATTTCCAAAAACCTGTCTGATGAGATCCACATCAACTTTTACGCTGAACAGTGGTTCAAGTTCGGTCTTGATGGCGATTCCACGCTTGTGGGCATTGTATTCGTATTTTCGAACAACCTCTTTTAGGAGTGAGTTAATATCGCGGCTCGTTTTTTGGAGTTTTACTTCTTTGCCCTCGATACGGCTTAAATCCAAAATGCTTCCGATAAAATTCCCAAGCTCTTCACTTGATCGAATGATGGTCGACAAGGCTTCTTTTTGATTTGGAGAAAGTTGCTTTGGTTCATTGAGAGCGATCTCAGCCATACCTTGAATCCGAGCAATGGGAGTTTTTAGGTCATGACTCATCATGGACAAAAAGTTAGTTTTAAGTTCTTCAACTTGAGTGAGAAGTCTATTTCTTTGGTAATATTCCCAGCTTCTTTTGTTTTCCATAATGAGGCGGTAGGGAATAAAAAAGTAGTATGAGACAAAGATGGCAAGAAGGGGATGAATTAAATTAATCCAAATTCCAGCACTTGCAAACAAGAGATAAGATATGAAACCAAAAATTCCCGCTTGAGCAAGAAGCAAGATGATGCCCATAAGGGGGCGTGCACTCCACACGATTAAAACGGTCAAGTACGCAACAAGAAGAGTGAGAACAAGATCAAACGCAGCGGGCGTTCTCATCACGCCGTTATTTTGAATGAGTGTATCGATGACGTTGGCCTGTGCTTCAAGCCGTGACATGGCAAGGGGATAACGGGAGTAGGGAGTTAAAACATAATCGTCGGTATCAAGCTGCGTGTCGCTTCCGATAATTACGATTTTATTTGTGAATGTTCCCTTGGGAAATCGTCCATCCCTCACGTCGATAAAACTCATAGGTTTGTAAGTGCCCACCGGGTGATACCTGATGAAACTAAAAATAGACCCGTCAGAATCATGACTGCCATGGTAAGAATGGGGATTAACAATATGATTGTGAAGATTCGCGAGAATGGGTTGAAGAAGGAGCTGGCCTTCAAAGGCGAGCAAAATTCTTCGGGTCACTTTATCGGCTGCGAAACTCACATTATCTCGAGTAATGGGGGCTGAAGCCCAGGACAAATTGTCAAAAGGTTTTGGAAGTCTCAGATGTGTGGTCTGACCCATGGGCGCAATTTGTTCGGTGGCAAAAAAGAAGTTCGTCAGAGACGAAGCCATCTGAGAAAATTTAGCTTTATCTGTTGAATCTCCAACCCACTTGGTGGGATTGGCCATATAGACCACAGCTTCGGGATTTTCATTTCTAAGCTGTTCGATGACGTTGGTGTTGTCTCGAGTATCCGGATCACCTTCAAGTGCCGCAAGAGTTTTTGGGTCAACGGCGATCGTTGTGATGAGACCAGAAGTTGTGGGAGTTGGACTGATGCGAACTCGGGCGTCGTAGAGTGCCCCTTCCAGAAAGAAAAGGGGAAAACGGTAGAGCACCATAGCGATTCCTAGCGCTCCTAAGAACCTAATTAGGGGGTAAAATGGTTTCCAACGAACTACGAATGCCAAAACTTCTCGCCTTTTGCTCATCTAGTAAGGGTCCAGCAGACTTTTGATTAAGCAATTCCAAAGCCATAATGAAATTTAGTAATTTCAAATACTTAGCTTTGTAATTTAAGTGCTAAAATGTATCCACTGGGCTAAATAGTGTCACTGTGACACTTGCCTATGGCGCTACTTCTGAATCTTCAAAACTCCAGGTATGAGCCAAAGCCCCATAACGACTACCATGGTAGCTCCTGTAGGTAAGGAAAAAACGAAGGACAAGTAGTAACCAATAAAAGCCGAAATCACACCTATAACCATAGAAAGTAAAATGCTCGTCTTAAGACCTTTAGTGAGCATAAGCGCCGCAGCCGGTGGAATTACCATAAAGCCAAAAACGGGGAGGGCGCCGATGGCTCGTGTTGCTGTGGAAATAGCGATAGCAATAGTCAAGTGAAGGGCCCAATTGATTTTGTGCACTTTCATTCCAAGAGTTGCGGCCATTTCTGGATCAAAAGAAACCGAAACGAACTCTTTAAAAAAGAGAAAGTGAATTGTTAATAGTAAGACCGTAGCCAAAATGATGGCGTAGAGAATTTGGGGATCCACAACCACTGCGTTTCCAAAGAGAATATCGCCGATCTCGTGAGCTTCTTGAACGATGCGAGGGCTACTCAAAATTTGTAAGACAAACGCAGAACCCAAAACATAGGTTATTCCTATGAGGGTTTCGTGGGAAAGTTTTCGGTGGTCAGTAGCAGTCGAGTACAAGAGCGCTGCGCCACACCCAAAGCAAACGGCCATAAAGAGTGGGTTAAAGAAAAAATATTCTGAGTGGCCGTGGGCACCGACAAAACTCCCGATAAAAAACGCGAATGCAATTCCCAACCCCGATATTTGTGGAAGAGCCGCACTGACAAAGACGATTCTTTTTAAGACGACGTAGATTCCCAGCCATCCACATAATAGAGCCACAACCGATGATGCGATGATGGCGTCTCGCCAAAGAAAAAAGCTTGATACGAAATCATTGAATGAACCCAAGGCTGATTCTGTCATTGAAGGCCCTCGGGATGTCCTTTAGAAGTGCCTTTGGATTCACCAAATTTGATGGTGATTCCATCTTCTGTTTTTGAAATATGCAGTGGCCTATGAAATAATTTTGAAAGACTTTTTTCTG
>JAHFAE010000043.1 GCA_023250675.1 Oligoflexia bacterium
GCTGCCACAATCGCTGCAAGTCCGAGCGAGAGGACGCAACCGGTACCAACAGAAGAGACACAGCCGACCGCACCTAAAGCCAAAATAGCAAACACCGCAAGAGTTAAAAGGCGCTTTTGAAAATCTTTGAGCATTCCCAGAGAATCATCAAAACTTTGACTTGAGTATTGGGCATTTGCCTTAGGAATTAAACTTAAGTCAAATATGAACGAAGTCTTGCCCGTATTTTGGGCTACTTTTTCGATCTCTTTCATACAATCTGTGATCGTCATACTCGACGTAATCTGCCATTTCTTGCCATTCAAAGAGAAAATTGAATTTTTGAAGTCTTCAACTAACGTTGGCGCTTTAAAGTTACTAAAACGAACTTCATTTCCTTTACTTTCTATGGTAGGTAATTTTTCATTTGGCCTAAGGGTCTTTTCTATATCTGCGAGAGTTTTTTGGTCAATGCTTTCGACTCTTGGTTTAAGGTACTTAATTAGATTTTGGTAAGTGCCTAATCCTCTAAATAGAGTATTGGCCTGACCAATAACTTGAGATTGCTTGTCCTGATTCGTATTGGCAGCCACCAGGTGCTGAGAATTGAATATGAGGCTCAAACTTGCGAAAAAAGCAACTACGGCATTAAGTTGTTTCATTAATCTACCTCATCATAAAACGTATTTTTGTGGCTTGGCTTCAAAAATTTTCTCAATATTTCATCCGACACGTCAAGATAATTAGGAAATCCGGAGTTTAGGATTACTATCAAGCAAGATTCGATCTAAACACACCCAAAGGCCTGAAAATTTTTAACCGATCCCTGGACTTACTTTAGGTCTTGCAGCATCGTATGGGCCTATAACTTTTTCAGTGAGACATATACCATTTAGACATATGCGCGCTTTGCTATTTCTAATTGTGTATTGCAGTTCGGGGTATTCCCAGCAAGTAATTAAAGCCCCTTCATTTGGTAATTTGCCATGGCTTGATTTGCTTGAGATAGAAACCATTATGGCGAAAAAAAAATTATACTCGATCGATCAGAGCTACGCGCTGCCTAATGCCCTCATTTCGGCCGATCAAGTTTGGGTCGATTTAGATTGGCAATCCATAGTTTTGGTTAAATTTGGAGTTAAGTTGTCAGTACCCGAAAAATCATTTCGCGAAGGGGATTATGAATTTGTTCAATTGGAAACAAAATCTGGTGTGCCATTCATAATGGTTTGGTATCGTTTAAACCAGTTTCAGATATATCCAGATAAAAGCGCATGGAACTATTTTAGATTATTTGACCAAGCCAAGGCCGACTGTTGCGTGCCTGAATCCAATAACCTCCTCAATTCTATAGCAGCTGAAGCGTCAGATTTAGGGATAACTCGATGTGTTCTTAAGAGTTTTGAAAGTTTAAAGAGCGATGTTGCTAACAAAATCGACAATCTAAATTTACTTTTTACCGATATTAAATCTTGGGCTCGCGCTCAAGTCGAAAATATAATTCGCTTAAAAGAATTTATCACAAATATTAAAAGCGAAATTAAGAATTTAGTTATAAGTGTTCGAGAATTGTCTGGCGATCAAGCTGCAATGATTGCCTGTGGCCTCATGGGCCCCTTTCTCCCGCAAATTGCGTTGGCTCTTGCAGGTGTAGGTCTGCCTTCTTTAACTCGCGAAATCGCCGAGGCGTTTCTAAAGCTCAAAAAATTTGGAACTTTGATAAAGAATCTCGCTCGATACAAAATAGGAAGACTTGATGCGATGGCTAGCTGTCTGGCTTATTAGTCTGTTCGCCTTTGTCGTTCACGCTTCCGCGGGGTGTGACGTCTGGCGCCTCATTGAGAAAGCAAATCGAAAAGATTCTGAATTTTGGCAGCAGGTAAAAAGACTTCAGGTTGCTAACGAGCTTACTCCAGAAAATGTAAATTTACTTTTAAAAGCGAAGCAAAAGGTTGAGCCTGTCGGCCATGTTGTTCATATAGAAAATGTACACATCGTCAATGTCGAGGTGCAAAGACAAGTTGAAAAAATAGTCTCAAATTTAAAAATTGGGTTAAAAGAGACTTACAATGAAGCCTTAGATTTATTGAAAGCCGAGGGCATTCGAGGATTTTACAAGAACCCTGGCCGCTGGCACTTGGAGAAAATGCAAGAATACTGTCCGACTTGTTATGGCGTTAGGCTAAATAAGGAATATCGAGTTTTGTTTAAGTTTGAAGGATCCAGAGCAACCGTGATGGAAGTAAGTAAGAAAGTAGGGCATGGGTAATTCAAATTTGTGTGACGCCGGCGCTTTGAGACCTTTCAGGATGGGAACCGTGTTTCAATGACTCACTTGTTTACTTAATTGCAAATTATATAAATTCTTATATGCTCCACCCATAGCCAAGAGATCTTGATGGCTGCCTTGCTCCACAAGTTCCCCATTATTCATAACCAAAATCTTATCACACTCTAAGATCGTCGATAAGCGGTGGGCTATGATAATACTTGTGCGACCTCGAGTCACTTCACGAGTGGCTTGCTGGATTAAAACTTCGTTATGAGAATCAATATTTGAAGTAGCTTCATCAAGCACCAAAATGTCAGGGTTAAAGGCTAATACGCGGGCAAAACTTATCAATTGCTTTTCGCCCGTCGACAAATTGCTGCCCCTTTCTTGTACCATGGCATCTAAACCACCCTCGTGGCTCTTCAATAACTCCTCGCAATTGGCTCGAATGGCAGCTTGTCTCAGACGTTCTCGAGAAATCGTAGGGGAGTTTAAAGAAATATTTGAGCCAATCGTCCCACGGAATAAAAAGAAGTCCTGAGACACAACGCCAATCCGACTGCGAAGCTCTTGTCGGTTTACGATTTTAATATCCATTCCATCCACTGAAATCTGGCCTGCACCTTGGCAATCTTCATTGATATCGTAAAATTTCTGCAATAGGCCGACGATGGTGCTTTTTCCGCTTCCCGTTGCACCTACGATTGCGATGCTTTGGCCAGGGGTTATTTCAAAGTTGACGTTTTTCAATGCCCGATCAACATTTTTTGCGTATGCAAAACTCACATTTTTAAATCGAATGTGACCCATAATTCGAGAGCTTGTGATCTTTTGACCACCTGAAGACTCTTGGGGTGAATCAAGCAATGTAAATATTCGCTCGGCACTGGCAAGGCTTGCTTGAAATGTCTGATATTTTTCTAATATGTTTCTTATGGGAGGCAGAAAATCTTGAACATGAGTGAGAAATGCTACCAAAGACCCCACCGCAATGAAAGACTCGTTGCTAAGCAGGCCACCGTAATAAAGTGCCAGTGCAACAGTAATAGCATTAAAACCATTAAGAAGGGGATGCAGCCAAGCCAGATATTTTATGTTTACAAGATGAATGTCGCGATAGTCAGCACTGAGTTTATTAAACCGTGCGATGTGCTTGGCTTCGCGCACATGGAGTTGAATGACTTTCATCCCAGAAATATTTTCTGCAAGAAACGAATTGATTAGTGCGAGTCTCTTTTTGATCACTCGAAGTACGTCCCGGGCTTTTTGACTCACTTTGAACGAAGCCCAAAGCATCACTGGTGAAATGGACATGACTACAATGGTGAGTTTCCAACTAATAAAAGACATGGCGATAAAGATTCCGATAAGGCTAATGCTGTCGGTAAACACACTGACAAGGCCTGCGGTAAAAAGATCAGCCAGAGAACCCATATCATTTGTAACGCGAGTAACGAGTCGGCCAACAGGATTTTTATCGAAAAACTGTACGGGTAAATTTTGAACGTGAGTATAAAGGGCACTTCTCAAATCGTAGATAACTTTTTGTCCTAAAACCTGAAAGAAATAGGTTTCTATAATTACAAATATAAAACGAATGACTTCTAGAGCTAAATAAACAAGACAAATGGGCAAAAGACCGCTTAAGTCTTTTGGAATGATAACTTGGTCCACAGCGTAACCGATAAGGTTGGGTAAGATTCTTCCTATTGCAGTGTGGGCGAAAACGATTACCGTCAGACCAGCAAATAGTAACCTGTGGCGGCGAACGTAAGGCCAAATCCGTACGACTAAATCGCGGTAGCGAGTCTTAGCTGACAAGGCGTCTTCAGATTGAAATTGATTTTCTTCTGAATCTTTTTTCATCTAGATAATGTCACATTCTAACAGTGGTCCTACATTTTGTTTGGCGAGTGGCTTCTTCATACGTAACCCTGTAGTTGAAGTAACTCTTGGTAAGTTCCGCTTTTGGTCCGTAATTCCTGAGGCGATCCAACGGCCTCGATTCGACCCTCTTTTAAAACAACAATTCGATTACAAAAAGACAAGCTGCTCAACCGATGACTAATAATGATGGTCGTGTGTTTTTTAGTTTCTTCGTTCAATCGTCTTAGAATTAATGACTCCGTGTGAGCGTCAATGGCCGACAAAGAATCATCAAAAATGATAACGGGACTTTTTCTTAATAACGCTCGAGTTATTGTCATTCGCTGTTTTTGGCCGCCAGAAAGATTTACTCCTCTTTCTCCTAAGTACGTTTCGTATTTATGTGGAAGGCTATCTATTTCTTCATCTATTTTTGCGATTTGAGCCACGCGAGTGAGGGCTTCGAGGCCCGGGTCCATTTCAACACCAAAGGCCATGTTTTCTGAAATCTTAGAGCTAAACAAAAATGCATCTTGAGGAACTAGTGAAATGTGTTTGCGTAGCACATCAAGCGGAATATCTCTCACGTCAATTGCATTTACAAAAATCTTGCCTCTTTCAACTTCAAAAAGATGACATAGCAATTGGACCAATGTGGTTTTTCCGCTACCCACGGGGCCAACGATACCCAAAGTATCGCCAGGGGAGATTGTCAGGGAAATGTCATTTAAAATGTATTTTTGGGAATAAGGATATCTAAAATTGAGATTTCGTATCTCGATTTTTCCTTGTAAATTGAGAGCAGTTTCTTGCTCCGAATTCGCTCCAGTAGAGTGAGGTCTCTGTTCTGTAAACACGGCGTTCACATCTAGTGGGGTGTCTAAAAATTCTTCCACCCGATCCATGCTAGCACGAGCTTGGGATAGCAACGAAAACCCCCAACCAATGGCCGTCATGGGCCATGCCATTTTATTTATATACCGTTGAAAGGCTACGAAGGCTCCTATTGTAAGTGCTCCACCCACTACCTCACGGGCACCAACGAAGAGCAAAATAACCACGCCGATGGTTACACAAAATTCCATTACTGGGTGCATAAAACTTTCGGCCCAAGCCACTTTAAGACTAGAATTCATCCATTTTTCACTGAGCTTATTAAATGCAATGATCTGGTTTTTTTCTTGTACATAACTTTTAACGATGCGAATTCCAGTTATGTTTTCTTGAGTGATCCCTGATAGTTCACTGAAGTTCTCTTGAACCTCCATGTAACGACGATGAATGATACCGCCCAGCCAACTAATAAAAAATGGCAACACGGGGAGTAAGGCTAAGGTTCTAACAGTCAACGGCACTGACAAAGAAAACATGATGGGTGGAATTGTACAAAAATAAAAGAGCGCATCTGTTAATACGATAAGTCCTGGCCCCATGCCCATACGTATGGCCTCTACGTCATTTGTCATAAGACTCATGAGCTCACCGATGGGATTGCGTGAATAAAAAGTTGGTCCCAATTCTGTTAATTTTTTAAAAATTCTTTCTCGTAAATCTCTAGATACGTTTTGATGAAATTTACCAAACTGCATGCGCCAATGAAATCGGACAACAGCCAATGCTATGGTCAAAGCGGCGAAGGACAATGCCGTATGCAATAGTTCCTGCGCCGTCGCCCGCCTTGTGATTTCATCAATACCCCTCATGATAATTAAAGGAGGAGCGACATCGAGGAGATTGGTAACAAAAAGAAAGAAAATCCCGGTCCAAAAGAGTAGGCGAAATTTTTTTATATATGCAGTTATAAATCTATAATTCTTCATTGAAAAAGGGAGCGAATCTTAAAAAATTCACCCCCCCAGACAAATTACTTATTGTAGGGCCGCTAAAACGTTTAACTTTCCTTCTGAGGCGATTTTGTATTGTAAAGATGGAATCTTGTCGGCTGATGACAAAAGTTTTTCTTTAACATCGCTATATTTGAATTCGGGGTGCATGGCCCAAATCATAGCCGCTGCGCCGGCAACATGGGGGGTAGCCATACTGGTGCCATCCCACATTACTGTTATAAAGCTATCGATAACTTTGTCTGAATAATGATTGCCAACAGTTGTACTGTAGATAGCCACACCAGGAGCACCAATATGAACAGATTTCGTACCATAGTTTGAAAAAGTAGCTAGCTCGTCATTTTGGTCAAGGGCCGCAACACTGACGATATTGGGAAATCGATAACTAGCAGGTACCGATGGCGCTGGATCTAAATCGTTATCGTACCCGACGCCGTTATGGCCATTGCCGGCTGCCGCAACAAACAAAACATCGTGGGTTTCGGCATTTTTAATGGCGTCTTTAAGAGCTTTATTGTTTTCATTGGGATCTTCACCTTCAGAGCCCCAACTATTTGACAAGATTTTAGCTCCCATTTTAACTGCATAGTTGATGGCTTTCACGGCGTCGGCTGTGGTGCCCGATCCTTTCTCACTAATAAATCGTAATGGCATAATTTTAACATTTGGAGAAACGCCCGAAATTCCGACTCCATTGTCTCCGCGAGCACCTACATTGCCAGCGCAATGAGTACCGTGACCGGGATTTCCACCCACCAAAATCAGCTGCTGCATATCTGCAGCGATGTCATAGGGTTTGTTGTCGTTTTGTACAAAATCCCAACCAATCATATCGTCAACATAACCATTGCCGTCATCGTCTTTATGGTTGCCGGCGATCTCTTTAGAATTATGCCAAATATTTGCAATAAGATCTTCGTGGGTATACTCAACGCCCGTATCAATTACGGCGACAATCATTTTCTCTGAACCCTTAAACATATTCCATGCGTCTTTTGCGCGAGAAGCCTCCATGCCCCATTGATTAGGAATGAGGGGGTCAATACCAGAATTTTGGGGCACGTTGGGTTGAGGGAGGGGAGGATCTTCATCGATGTCTCCAAATGTCGCAAAGAAACCGTTTAACATGGGTTTTGGTAACAACGCTTTCACCACACGACCTTCAATGAGATCTTGAACGATCTTTCGAACCCTCGGATTTTTCACACTGTAATCCTCTAACAACTTCAATCGGTAATTTGGCTGAACGTAATCAACTTCTGGGAGAGTTTGAATCTGCTTCATTAAAGATTCTGCGTTTTGGGATTCGGCTCGCGATGTGGGAACTTCTAGTTTCAACCAGCGGTCAGCAATAACTTCAAGATTTCCCCCGTCTAGGGCGAAGGATTCAAGACTACTGATCTCCACACCTGGTTTAAGCTTAATTAGAAAGTCTTTTTGAATTTTCGCATGCAATTCTAACGGAACGATTAGAAAAAGAAATGCCAGTAAAATCCCTTTCATTGTTATTCCCCCCATGGAACGAAGCGCGTTCTTGCGCAACTTTTAAAGAATATCAGGACCGGCCAAAATTCCGAGACAAAAATCGAGGTCTAGGAAAAATCGGTCTCCATTGAGAACACAACGCAAGGCGCAAACTAGAAATGCTGCGTTAGAAAAATAGGCGATTGATTCTGCAAATTTAAGAAGCATGATTATGTGTCCCATGATATTTAATGGTCGAACAAACATGCGAGAAAACACGTCAGAGAATTCTGGGAATAAGTTAGTTGTTGAGGCCATGCAAGGCGACGTGGATCGACTTCTTGATACAAGTGTCCTTACCACAGTTGCAGATAAATTTATTGGCTGGGGAAGAAAAAATTCACTTTGGCCGCTGCCGTTTGGTACCGCTTGTTGCGGAATTGAGTTCATGTCGGTGGTCGGACCCCGATATGACCTTGCCCGATTTGGCGCGGAGGTTGTGAGATTTTCTCCTCGACAAAGCGATCTCCTCATTGTCGCCGGAACAATCACAGAAAAAATGGGGCCCGTTTTAAAATTAATTTATGATCAGATGCTTGATCCTAAGTGGGTACTCAGTATGGGAGCTTGTGCTTCTAGTGGGGGATTCTATCGATCTTACCACGTTATGCAAGGGGCTGACAAAGTTGTACCCGTAGATGTTTACGTACCTGGATGCCCTCCCACACCTGAGGCTGTCATAGATGGGGTTATGAAAATTCAAGAACTCATCATGTCGGGCAAGAAAAGGCCTCGGGCATGAACGACGTGCAAAAAAATATTCAAGATGAAATGTCGCAGACCTTTAATGGTGCCATTGGGTTTTCTGAAAGTTTTGGAGATTGGGTAGGGGAATTTCCTAAAGAAAAAAACGTGGCCATTTTAAATCATCTAAAAAACCATCACCACTTTGATTTTATGATGGATCTTTGTGGTGTGGATTATCCTACTCGTGGCAAAAGATTTGATGTTGTTTATCATCTCTATGCCCCAACGACAAAAGCTCGAATTCGCCTCAAAACTCAAGTGGGTGAAAACGAAACCATAGATTCAGCTGTCGGGGTTTGGAAAGGTGCTAATTGGTTTGAGCGAGAGGCCTTTGACTTATTCGGTGTCAAATTTAATGGTCATCCCAATCTTAGAAAAATTTTGACCCACCAAGAATTCATAGGGCATCCTTTGAGAAAAGACTATGATGCCAATCGTCAGCAAGCCGCGACCAAGGTTGAAGACATGTGGTTTGAACCTGACCCAGATTATAAAGAAGATCCAAATAAAAATTTAGTGCCCATAAATATTGGACCAAGTCATCCCGCCACCCATGGCACTTTAAGAGTCATGGCACAACTTGATGGCGAGATCATCGATAGGTGTAATGTAGAAATTGGTTATCTGCATCGGTGCTTTGAAAAAATGGCCGAGACTCATTTGTTTAATCAGATTATTCCTTACACAGATCGTCTTAATTATTGTTCAGCTCCTATGAACAATGTGGGCTTTTGCAAAATGGTAGAGCGAATGATGGGGGTGACGATTCCTCCTAAAGCTATTGCCATGCGCATAGTTCTAGCTGAACTCTCACGAGTTATTGATCATCTTGTTTGCATCGGCACAAATGCTGTTGACCTGGGAGCTTTAACTGTATTTTGGCATATCTTTGAACAAAGAGAACGGGTCTATACATTATTTGAAAAGCTCTGCGGTGCAAGACTTACTGTCGCACTTACTAGAATTGGTGGAATGGCCTATGATAATCCGCCGGGCTGGGAAAAAGAATGTCTCACCACAATTACTGGGATCAAAAAAGCCGTTGAAGAATTAGATTCATTATTGACAGGCAATAAAATTTTTATTGGCCGTACTCAAGGTGTAGGAAAAATCTCTCAAGAAGACGCCATTGCCTACGGTTACACTGGTCCCTGTCTGAGGGCAACAGGGGTCAATTTGGATCTTCGAAAAGCTGAGCCCTACTACGGTTATGAACAACTAGACTTTGATGTACCCATTGGAACTGAAGGCGATACCTACGATCGGTATTTAGTGCGAATGGAAGAAATGCGACAATCCCTAAAAATCGCTGAACAAATTTGTAAGAATATGCCTTCAGGTGACTTCACCATTCGGGATAAAGATATTGTATTGCCTGATAAAAAAGATGTTTGGGGAAATATCGAAGGGCTCATGAATCATTTTATGCTTGTTATTAAAGGTGTGCGTCCTCCCGTAGGTGAAATTTACGATTACACCGAAGCTGCAAACGGGGAACTTGGATTTTATCTTGTGAGCGATGGTGGGCCCAAGCCCTATCGATTAAAAGTTCGTCCGCCGTGTTTTGCTATATATCAGTCGTTTCCGTCTATGATGAAGGGAGCCTATGTGGCCGATGTTATCGCAGCCCTTGGGAGTCTTAATATTGTAGCTGGAGAGTTGGATCGCTAAGATGGAAAAACTTAAACTTCCAGAAAAAAGCAAAACCTATATTCAAAATGAACTAAAGCGCTATGAGACAAGGGAATCAGCTCTTATTCCCGCTCTTTTTGAAGCGCAAAAAGTTTTTGGACTTATTTCTCCTGAAGTAGTCGATGTTTTAGCCATGGAAATGGATATTCCACCTTCTCGTGTGAATGAAGTCGCTCAATTTTACACCATGTTCAATAAAACTCCAGTGGGCAAATATCATATTCAAATTTGTACAAATATAAGCTGTGCCATGGTGGGTGCCCGAGAAACAGCTGAAATGTTTTGTAAAAAAATCGGCGTAGGTTTTGACGAAGTCACTGCTGATGGCCGCTTTACCGTCTCAAAAGTGGAGTGTTTAGGTTCATGTGGAACAGCCCCCATGGCGCAAGTCAACGACGACTATCATGAAAATCTCACAGAAGACGGCGTGGTCAAGCTTTTGGAGAAATTAAAATAAATGGAAAATCGACTTCTCCTAAAACATTACAACGAACCCGGCTACCACACTCTTGACGGCTATGTGAAATTTGGTGGCTATACGGCTTTGAAAAAAGCCTTAAAAATGAAACCTGAAGACATTATCACAGAAGTTAAAAATTCTGGACTTCGTGGGCGCGGTGGTGCTGGTTTTTCAACGGGAATGAAATGGTCTTTTCTTCCTAATAACAACGAACCTCGCTATTTGTTATGCAATGCCGATGAAGGGGAGCCGGGCACTTTCAAAGATCGATACATGATGGAGCTTGCTCCCCATCAAGTTATTGAAGGTATGATTTGTTCAGCGTTTGCTATCAAATCTAAAAAATCTTATATTTATATTAGGGGCGAGTATTACAAACCCTACAAAATCGTCGAGAAAGCCATTCAAGAAGCATATAAGGCCGGTTTTTTGGGTAAAAATATATTAGGTTCAGGCTTTGATCATGACCTTGATGTTTATCGTGGTGCCGGGGCATATATCGTAGGCGAAGAGACAGCATTAATTTCAAGCTTAGAAGGTAAGAAGGGTCAGCCAAAACTGAAACCCCCGTTTCCGGCAGTTCAGGGTTATTTAAGAAAACCAACTATTGTAAACAACGTAGAAACTTTAGCTGCCGTTACTTGGATTCTAAATAATGGCGCTGCCGCTTATAGAAAATTTGGTACTGAAAAATCTACGGGTACCAAAGTTTATTCGGTCAGCGGAAATATCAATAAACCTGGAGTCTACGAAGTAGATCTGGCTTATCCGTTTAAAGACTTTCTTGAAAACGAATGTGGCGGAATGAAAGAGGGCTTTAAATTCAAAGCGTTGATCCCCGGCGGTTCATCTTGCCCTGTCTTGACCGCCGAAGAGGCCCTCAAATCCACTCTAGACTATGAAAACATGGCGTCACTAGGGACCATGCTTGGATCGGGCGGTGTCATCATAATCGATGACAAACAATGCATGGTGGATCTCCTCAATGTCTTAATGCATTTTTATCACCATGAGAGCTGTGGGCAATGCACGCCATGTCGAGAAGGGACCGGTTGGTTAGAAAAACTCACTTCAAGTATAGGTAAAGGTAAATCACAACTTGATGACGTGGCCACTTTAGATAAGGTCGCTAGGCACATGATGGGCACTACAATTTGTGCGTTGTCTGATGCGGCGGCACTGCCCGTTGTCAGTTTTCTTTCGAAATTTAAGGATGAGTTTGAATATCACATTCGAGAAAAACGCTGCAAAGTAAAGGGAAATTGCCATGCCCAAGCTCACCATTGACGGCAAACCGGTAGAAGTTGCCGCTGGAACATCGGTTATAAAGGCCGCCCAAACTTTAAATATTCCCATTGCCCATTACTGCTGGCATGAGGGCTTAAGTGTTGCCGGTGCTTGCCGCATGTGTATGGTCGAAATTGAGAAAAATCCCAAACTTCAAATTGCCTGCAATACGCCCGTGGCAGAGGGAATGGTTGTTCATACTAATAACGATAAGGTCAAAGATGCCGTTAAATGGGCCCTGGATTTTCATTTGATTAATCATCCGTTAGATTGCCCCATCTGTGATCAGGCAGGAGAATGCAAACTTCAAGACTATTACATGAACTACGGCCTTTACTCCCCTGAAATGAATCAACGTAAAGTTAAAAAAAGTAAAGCCATGAGTCTTGGGGATCGCGTTGTCTTAGATCAAGAGCGATGCATTCTTTGTTCAAGATGCGTGCGATTCACCACAGAAGTTTCAAAAACCCATGAGCTTGGAATTTTCAATAGGGGCGATCGATGCGAACTTAGCACATTTGAAGGTCGACCCTTGAATAATAACTACTCTCTCAACACGGTGGACATTTGTCCCGTAGGTGCACTTACGAGCAAGGACTTTAGATTTAAGCAAAGAGTTTGGTTTTTAAAAGATTTTGAAACGCTTTGTAATGGCTGTTCTACAGGTTGCAACGTTACCGTGAGTTATAATCAAAACGGTGTTTTTAGAGTAAGGCCTCGAGTTAATCAAGAGGTCAATGGCTTTTGGATGTGCGATGAGGGCCGAGACATCTACAAACATACAAACAAAGAATTTCGGTTAGATCAAGTTATAGAAAGAAATGACCAAGTGGGAGGGGCCGCCGTCAAAGGCAAACCCGTTGCCTTGGCCATTCAAGAAATCGGCAAAAGTTTAAGTGCTACAGTCAAAAAGGGCGGGTTAGAATCGATTGCGCTCGTTGTGACAGCTCAATACACCGTTGAGGAATATGAAGCTTTGTTTGAATTGTTTAAAAACACGGTGAAGTCACCCCACGTATACTACTGGAAAAATAATGAAGAAGATTTTGACTCATTTGATGGACTCTTAAATCGAGGTGATAAAAATCCAAATACAAAAGGTTTATCAGACACCATGACTAAATTTGGTTTTAAAGGCACATGGGAGGATTTTGAAAAACAAGCCACGTCAAAAAGTTTTCAATATGTCGTCGTTGCAGGCCCCGAGGACCAATCAGCTTATCCTGATTTAGAAAAAAAGCTGGAAATTCTAAACAAGGCTGGCGAAGTTATTTGGCTCTCAAGTTGCAAAAATGAAAAATTCAAGAATTTCAAATGGCAGATTCCTATGAAAAGTTTTTTAGAAAAAGAAGGGACTTTCGTAAATTTTAAAGGAATTAAACAAAATATTAAAGCGGGCATGAGTATTATTCCGACTTCTTTGTCTCTTCAAGAATTTTCTAAAGGTGTTTTTGAGAGTATGGGGGGAATGGCATGAGCGTTGTGAAACGTCCCGAAGGGAAGGCCAATTGGTATCTGCCGGGAATTCTCACGGGAATGATGATAACAATCAAACATATGATCTTTAATCTCACCCATCGAAAACAAATGATCACTATTCAATATCCCGAAGAGAGATATCCCTATAGCGATCGCTTTAAAGGCAATCATATTTTAACGGTAAAAAAAGATGGTTCGTTAAGATGTACGGCCTGCATGCTTTGCGCGACGTACTGCCCTGCCGAATGTATTTCAATTACTGCGGCAGAGCATGATGACCCCAGTGTAGAAAAATATCCCATTTCATATGAAATCGATATTTTGCGATGTGTTTTCTGTGGGCTTTGCGAAGAGGCTTGCCCCGTTGATGCCATTCGCATGGGTCCTGAGCACCAAACGGCTGCCATCGCCGGCGAAAATTTCATTTACGATATTAATAAGCTTGCCTATCGGTCTGGCCTTAAGGGGGGCGTGCAAAGTAAGGTGGACGACGAAGAGAGACACTCAAGAGGACTATGACTTGGCTGACAGCACGTTATGAGGACGTCGTCTCCAGGCTAGAACAAAATCATCACTTTCCATGGATCATGTCAGTTGGCTGTTGTAGCCATGAAATTCAAAATTCGAGCCTAGCAACTTACGATTGGCAACGCCTCGGGGTTGATGACGTATCTACAGATCCAACGCAAAGTAATCTTCTAATTTTAGGAGGTTGGATTAATACAGAGCGCGCCCAAGAAATAAAATATGTCTATGATCAAATGCGAAAGCCCACGGCTGTCATTGCTATCGGGGCCTGTGCTATTTCAGGAAGTCCATACAAGGCACTCATCGATGCCCCGTCAGTTCATGGCGAAGTCATAAAAGCCGAAGACATCGTACCTGTAGATATATATGTGGCCGGTTGCCCACCTCGCCCAGAGAGTATTTTGTCGTCTATACTGGAATTGCAAAAGAAGTTAAAACCAGGCCCCAGCCATCGTGAGGTGCTCTCTGAAGCTCTCAGAAATTGATTTCACCAGAGAAGTAAAAGTGAAAATTGAAGAATTAGAAAATTTCTTTTTAAGAGGGGGAGAAGAGATCAATTCCCTTGTCTGCTTTGGTTCAGCAGTGACCACTCAAGGTATTATGCTGCTCTTTTTTTTAGAGAGAATGAATCAAGATATTTCTGTTCTTGTTTCTGGCACCATGGATTTAAAGTTAGTCGAAACCAGATTAGAACAAATATTAAAGAGGCCTTTGTGAACCAAATCGACGCTCAAATCATTTTTGATGGCGATCTCGTTAGTTCGGCTAAAGTAAACAGAGGTTTTAATGTCCGTCCCCTCTGGCAAATGGTTGAGGGTTTACCTCCAGAGCAAATGATTATTTGGGTTGATCGCTTCGATAGTCTTTGCCCCATCGCTTCAGAATGGGCTTTAGCTCAAGCTCTCGAAAACGCCGCTGGAATAACTCCCGATAAACGCTCCCTATTTTTGAGAACTGTTTTATGTGAGTTGAATAGATTGATTTGGCTTACCACTTATTTAGGAAGAATGATCAAATCATTGGGGCAAAATAGTATTAGTGAGCAAGTATATGCCCTTCGTGAGAGTGTTTTTCAAATGCAAGAAGAAGTGACCGGGGGCCGAATTCTCCCTCAGGCGTTAAATATGGGAGGGTGTCGTCGGTCTTTGGCATTGGGGGATATTCAAAAGTTAAAACATTTTATTGAAGACTTTAAAATCCGCTGGAACAATTGGTTTGGTCTCATCGATGGGGATCCACTTTTTATCGAAAGGCTCACCGGTCTCTTACCTATTTCCATTGAAGTTATTAGGCAGTTTGGGTGGTGGGGAATTGTAGGGAAGGCGTCTGGTTATAAATACGATAGTCGAAAGCATCGTCCCCACGGAGCCTACCCCTATTTAAATTTTGAACTGGTGGCGCGCGCTCAAGCTCAGGGCGATGCCTTAAGCCGTTTTATGGTGGTCGTAGAAGAAGTAGAGTTGAGTTTGCGACTGATTGTTGATGCTCTCAAGATAATTCCTGAAGATTTGCATTCAAAAACCAAAGAGCAGAATTTTAACCCAGGTTTTTATTTTGGCACAGCTGAGTCGGCTAAAGGGCCCGTCATTGGATTTATTGAAGTCGCTAATTCAGGAAGAGTTTGTACGGTGCGGCTTTTTTCTGCGGGCCAGCGAGTATGGTCTAAAATCGATGGATTATTCAGAGGAATTCGAACGGACGATTTTGAACCGGCATTTTATTCTTTAGGATTAGATGCTGAGGACTCTGAAGTATGAGAGCCCCAAAACCTCTGTGGAGGCTCATCTTAAACCGTTTGCAAACTTTGAGAAAGCATCGATCTACGACCATTGAATTTCCATTTGTGCAAAGGCAACCCCCCCAGGGGACCAGGGGGTCATTAAAAAACAATTTTGCCGATTGCATTGGGTGCCATCGCTGCGAACAGGTTTGCCCTGTGCAATGCTTAAATATTATCTCAGAAGACTTTTCGATCAAAGAATTGGCACCTCGTACTTCTGGAGGTGTGATATTTGAAAAACGAGTTACAAGTTTTAATATTGATTTTACCAAATGCGTGAATTGTGGGGTTTGTGTAGATGAGTGTCCCACCGGTAGTCTGACAAATGATCGCCATTTTGTGGTTCCTCGGTTTAAGCCAAAGAATTTACATGTGGATCTAGTCTATCAACCGCGCACGTTGAGAAAAGAGCAGGGATATGAGGATTAATATTTCAAAGTTTGAGCGGCTCGAAGATCAAAAAACTAAATTAAAGGCGGCACTTAAAGTATCAGGTGACGTTCAAGTAGAAATTGCTTACGACGGTGTTCATGCCCTAAACGAATTAACTCGATCCATCGCCCAACTTCATCCTCATAAAAGATCCATTGCAGTTTTAGGTGCACAGCCTCCTCCGGTTTTTGGTTTGCTCAAGGGTTTTGTTAGCGAGGGCTTTTCAGTTCAAGAAATTCCATTTTCATTTATGGGATTTGATGAAAAGGCTTTAATCGAATCTTGGGAAAAATTAAAAAAAGACACTCTCTTTGTTTTAGGGTCAGTTATCGAACCGTTGACCGGGGGGATTTACCCCTTTGATTGGATTCGAAGAGAGGCTCCCAAGAAAAATATCTTTTCTTTGATGTATATGTCCTCTGACGCCTTGAAGTTGGGTCCCATTGTACCTGCATCGCCATGGGAATCGGTCATTATTGATCCACTTTGGGACCAATCACAAACTTTGGCGTTGATCTTAAAAGGTGAACGCTCTCAAGGGGAGCGACTTATATGGGGAGAAGCACGATTTTCAAATGAAAGTGTTGAGAAGCTTGAGTCAAGACTTTGTGAACCTTTGGAATCACAGGATAGGTCTACTGTTTTAGATTTTGAGAAAAAGGTTATGGAATATTTTAAGTCAACAGTTCGAAGCCTTGATCGTCAGTGTCCTAGAGTATTTGATCGTGCTGTTCTATTTATTAGCGGTGTCAATGGCGAATCCCTTATGCATGCCCTTAATGAAAAATCTTTTGATGTCGGCTCGGGAGCTTCGTGCGCTTGGGATAGTCCTCATTTTAATCGCTGGCTGCCTAAACTGGGCGTGTCTGAAGAGATGGTTCAGACTAGTATTTTGATTCCCTTAAAGACTTTGAAAAAACCTGGGCTGTTTGAGAACTTAGTCGAGAATATTAATAAGCTTAGAAAGCTTTCAGGATTTTCCCAATAGATTAGAGATCTTAAATTTGTTTAATGCGGCCAAAGTCTTTTGCTATTTTTCTATATGAGAAGATACCGATCTGTCATTAGGTAGCCGCCAAGTAATGGATTTAACTCGTTGGTGGGTATTTGAAAAAACAATTTGCAAACCATTTCCAGGGTCTTCAAAAAATTCATAATCTGGTCCGCTATGGGGATTCGTCCAAGTTGCATCATATCGTTTAAAATCACATTTTTTGAATCGATTTTGAATTTTATCTAAACTTGTATCTTGGTCTTCTTGTTTAAGATTCCAAGTGGCCATCTTCAAAAGTCCTGAAGTTTTGCTGAAACCGAGTGCCAATCTAGGTGTCGCCCTTGTTTCTCCTTCGAAGTAATCCCATACTTCCATTTCTTCTTCGCCCTTGTAGGGAAGTTTAACGTCTGGAATTCCGACAATTTTTTGGACCTGTTCGCCAGTATCCTTACCAATTTTTAATTTCTCGACTTGTGACAATAGGATGAAAGGACGAGGAGAGTGAGGCGCAGTTGAGCAAGAACACAGAATGTACAAAACAACAAGGCCTAACCAAAATGAAAAACCGTTACCCATTACTTGCTCCTTCCCAACTTAAAGTTATCACTAAAATGATTTTTGATCCATGTGTATGCGTGCGGAACACGTTTCTTTAATTTTTCAGAATCATAAAGATAGGTCTGAACATTGACGGCGAAATCTTCTTCAGGTCCCAATTTGCTGTCAGGCCTTACAAATTCATCATCTTTTCTTCTATTTGACCAACTTGGATGTGATTTATCCGGTCCGAAATCGAACCAATTGGTCGCCATTTGGTAAGAATCCTGATCTTTCTCACTTAGATTTTTGTATTTCTCATGTGCTAACTCATGCGCTAAGATTTGACCTAGACTTGGGTCTTGTCCTGAATTAAATGCATTGTCGTATAAGACTATTGTTCCATTGTAAGAACTTGCAGGATTTTCACCAAACTTAGACTTATGAGATCTATAGAATTCCTTCAATATAATCTCCCCATAACTCTGAAGGAAGTTCGCTAAGAGCTTCTAAAACATGTTCAATTTCTCCTTGAGTCCAAGATTTACTCGTTTCTGTTTTGTTGGGCCACGAAGGCAACAAGCCATTTTTTATTTTGCCATTCCAAAACTTGTAACCTTCAGGATTGCGTTGACAATGAGCTGATACTTCTGAAGCTCTTACGAAAGTGCCGTCATTTTTGTAATAGGCTGTACGGTGATGCGCGCGAACCCAATGAGAATTACTGTTGCAATTTGCTGCATAAGTAATACTGCCAAAAAGATATATGGTCGAAATTGAAAATACTATTGCGAATGATGGAGGTAAGTAATTTTTCAAATTTGATTTCTGATAAATCATTTCAATACCCGTAACTAAGATAGTGAATTGTTAAATTAAGACTTCAGCACCACAGAGGGTGAAACTTTAAATTCAGCCACTGAATTATAGTTTGAAGGAAACTGGTAGGCAAGCTTTCCTAGACTTTGATCTAAAATAACTACCGATTTCTACAAAATCTATCAATGGTCAGGCTCGTTGTCTTTAAAATGGCAAGTAGCTAATGTTAGTATTAAACGATGAAAAAAGGTGCTCAGCGATTTGCTCTGATGTTTTTACAATTTTTGGTTTCCTCTATCCTTTTAATTGAGAATGCAAACTCAGACCAGACTAAACCTGTGCAAGAACTCTGTAGTATGTTAGAAAGAGAAATTCCGAATTGCCCGATTTTAGGTCTTGATGACGTAAGTGCCTGTATAAGATCTTTTCTTTCTATTAAAGAAAATAAATGCAGTGAAGAAATTCAACAAAAACTAGTTTCTCAGATTGCCAGTTCTCTAGCTGCTTATAAAATGGGCCGCGTGCCATCAAATCCCCAAGCTCCCAATAAAGATCTTGCAGATTATTATTCGAAGTTAGATTCAATATTAAACATACTAGATTCAATCAAAGCCGATAAGAATTGCAATGAGACCATGGCTTTTTGGTCGGCGGTCACTCCTGTTTTAGCAATGGCCAACCCGTTAGCCGGGGCACTCAGTGGTGCGAGTATCTCAATTGGGGTTAGGATTCAAAGACTTTTTCAAAAGACAAAACAATCAAACTTTAGTGAAAAATGGCAAGCTTGTTTAGCCAACCAGGTAGCCCTTGAGGCAAGGTCACTTTCGTGTCAGGGATGGGCTTCAGTAGTGTATAAAAAAAATAATCAAACACCTAAAGATTTGATTGAACAAACACCCAATAAAGTTACGGACTCAAAAACCTACGAACTTCTTTTAGCCCAAGGATTTTTTGAAAATAGGATGTCAAATTATTTAGAAATTAAATCGGCCCCAGATGGTTTGGCTAAAACCCCCTATGGTTCAACTGACGATGAGGGAATTGGCCTTAATCATGCTTCTATTGATTTGTACAAGCATTTTGACTGTGCGCATCCCGGTCAAGTGGCCAAAGAAAACTACATTCGACAAAATAAATCAAATCTGAATGATGATAAAAATGAAGAACTGGTTCAAATGGAAAATCGCCCCGTCATCGATGATCGCTCCAAAACAAAAAAGTACTACTGTGATCGAATAAGAGAAATCATAGACAACTTAGAAATATTTAAAAACACGGAGGTTAGCCAAAGAGCTCCCTTACTGACTAAAATGAAAGACCTTTCTGAAAAAATGAAAGGATTTAAGACTTGGATCTCTGATCCGTTTTCTAGCCCTTCAGGAGACGAGGGTACTGTCATAATTTCTGCAACTTACGAATATTTGACAAGAAATCCAATTGAGTTTGATAAACATTTATTTCTCACATCTGAGTTATATACCTCAGCTGAAGAGAGATGCGCCAACCTCAATGAAGTGAGTAAAGTAAGCGATGCTGATTTTTGTAAAACGACAGTTTGTATTTGGGGCCTAGGAATTGATTCAGAATTTGACGAAACATGGGCCAAACCAACTTACAATGGTATGTATGGAGATCCCTTTTTACCTACTGTTCTAGCTTCAAAAATGTGCCAAAGTTCCGAGAGTAAGGCGTTAAAGCGTTTAAAAAAGTGTCAAGATAAGTTTCAGAACTTAAAAACCTTTAGTTGCGATTTGCAATGTGCATCGCGAGATGTAGAACGATACGTTTTTCATTCTCTTTCTAAAAAATACCGGCAAATAAAAACAGGAAAGTCTCCTCAAGCCAAGTGAGCTGCGACCTTTCATGCCCAGGTAGGTGAAAAATAATCTTTTAGATTTCCGGCCCCACTACTATGTGCTCCATCACCGGTATTTTCTGTATCAATTTGTGCTAATTGCAAGTGGCCACTCATATCAACATTGACCGCTTGCCATTTTGTGTAAGCGTCAATGACCCATACACCAGATTCGCGAGTTCCATTGCCGGATCCCTTTGTGCCCCCAAAGGGTAAGTGGGCCTCAGCGCCAGTTGTTGAATTATTGATAGACGTCATGCCCGCATCGATTCCATTTTTAAACGAGTACATATATTGAGGGCTTTGAGTAAATATGGCGCTGGATAATCCATAGGGAACAGCGTTGGCTGTTTCTAGGGCTTCTTGAAAATTTTTAACTCTCACCACATTGACTGTAGGGCCAAAGACTTCTGTTTCAAAAATTTTCATTTTCTTTGTTACGCCTTCCCAAAGTGTAGGGTGACAATAAAAACCAGCACCCGCATCACCAACAAAGTCTTTGGGTTTATTTTGCTCAGTCATTCGGCCCTTGCCCAAGACAAGCTTTGCACCGTCAGATTTTGCCATATCAAAATGTTCTAAAAATTTCTCGCCGAATCGCGCGTTGATCATGGGGCCATAATAGGCTTTTGAGTCTAAGCAGGGATTTCCAATTCTTAAATTCTGAGCAGCACTCTGAAAATCACTCAAAAACTTATCTGCTATTTTTTCATGCAAAATTATATTGCCCGTGCTGGTACAGCGTTGGCCTCCGGTGCCGTAACAAGAAAATAGTGTGGCCTCTACGGCTTTTTTGAGATCTGCATCTTCCATTATGACAAGCGGATTTTTTCCACCCAATTCAAGGGACGGCACTTGAAGTTGCCGGCCACAAGCCTCACCAATAAGGCGACCCACAGCGGTACTTCCGGTGAAACTGAATTTTTGAAAATATCCTTTGTCAATTCCCTTTATCATCAATTCGCCGGTACCTTTGGCGCCAAGGCCATTGATGACATTGAGTACTCCTGACGGGAGACCTGCTTCTTGAAATAATTTGGCAAATAAATATCCAATAGTTGGGGCGTCTTCTGATGGCTTCCAGACAACGGTGTTTCCGCAAAGAACAGCTGGAATAATCTTCCAGCTGGGCACGGCTATAGGAAAATTACCGGCAGTGATGATGCCGACAACCCCATAGGGCCGACGATAGGTCATACATTCTTTATTGCGCATTTCTGACCAAACGGTTTGGCCGTATAAACGCCGCCCTTCACTTTGAAAAAATTGGGCGGTGTCTATAGCTTCTTGAACTGAACCAAGAGCTTCGCGTTTGGTTTTGCCTACTTCTCTGGTCACAATCCAGGCCAAAATTTCTTTATTTTGCAATAAGAGTTGCCCAAATCGGCCGATGACTTCACCGCGAATAGGTGCCGGAGTTTGGCTCCATTTTTCAAAAGCTTTTGTCGCAGCTCCTACGGCTCGTTTTAGATCAGACTCGTCTGCTATGGGAAATGTTCCTACAATATCATTATTGTCTGAAGCATTAGGGGAGCTGAATTGTTCACGGCCAGAACCTTGATCGTCTTTGCCGTCGATGAAATGACTGCCATTTAAAGTTTTTCCGTAGCGTCTTCCTTTATCAGAATTTTCTATAAACTTCATTACTGGCACCTCTTAAACGTTGATTCAAATAATCCTATGGCTTCGTCGATTTGGGATTTAGAAATATCTAAAACAGGTCTTAGACGAATGGATCGCTCCCCGCAAACCAGAACCAAAAGGCCCAAGTCCCAGGCTTGCCTTCGATAGTCGTCTCTCATTTTTGCAGTGGGTAAATCAAAGGCAACAAGTAATCCGCGCCCCCTGATATTCGTAATTTTTTGATATTTACTCTGGAGCTCATGAAGTTTTCTAAGGAGGTACTCCCCACTTTGCGCTGCATTTTCTACTAATTTTTCTTCATGAATGATGCGTAAATACTGTGTACATCGAATCATATCGATAAAATTTCCACCAAAGGTCGAATTGATTCGGCTTGAAATTTTAAAAACACTATCAACTTCGTTCACCCGTTCGGTCGTCGCTATTCCGCATACTTGTGATTTCTTTCCAAATGAAATGAGGTCAGGTATCACCTCAAAATGCTCGAAACACCAAAATTTTCCTGTAAGACCAAACCCCGTTTGGACTTCGTCAAAAATAAGCATAGCCTCTCGATCGTCGCAAATCCGCCTTAATTCTCTTAAGAACTCGCCACGAAAATGATTGTCCCCACCTTCAGATTGAATGGGCTCAATAATAATGCAAGCGATATCCTCGGGGTTCTTGTCGAAGGCTTCATGGATTTCTCTCAATGCTATTTTTTCTTGCTCAGCCACACGCTTCGTAACTTCTTCTGTTAAAGGAAATTCTAATTTAGGATTTGTAATTCGTGGCCAGTTGAATTTTGGAAAATACTGAATCTTCTTTGGATCAGTATTTGTTAGAGACATAGTATAGCCGCTTCTCCCGTGAAAGGCTTGTTTGAAATGAATAACTTGGCTGCCTTTTTCGCCTTTGCCTTTGGCTAAATTCTTTCGCACCTTCCAATCAAAAGCTGCCTTCAGTGCATTTTCATTGGCAAGAGCTCCACCCTCGATAAAAAAGTATTTTGAAAACAGACTACGCCCCGCAATTTGGGCAAATGTCTCTACGAATTGGGCATACTCAGGTGTATAAACATCAGCTAATACAGGTTTTACTTTTGCACATCGAGTGAGGGTTTTTAAAAACTCAGGCTCTTGCATTTTAGGGTGATTAATACCAATAGGATTACTGGCGTAGAAGCTAAAAAAATCAAAGTATCTCTTTCCATTTTGCGCATCGATGAGGTGGCACCCTCGACTTTTTTCTAGGTCAACCACAATGGGGTACCCGTCGACCAAAATATGGCGACGCAGAACATCAAATGTATTATCTGCCGTAATTTTTTCGGGCATCACTTGACTCCTTTGATGGGTGAGTATCTTGTTATAAAGTGACGAGTGATAAATTACAACCCCATAAGATGACGCTTGACGCAGATGTGAAGAATATCGCGGTCGTAAGATTGGGCGGTTGGGCTGATACGGTTTTGGCAAGTTTCATAGGACCAGCACTCAAAGAGAAATTTCCCAATGCAAAAGTGACTTTGATTCTCGGAAAATCTCTGGCCGATTGGGCCAGTGCTTTAAATTTTGACGATGTTATTTTGATCAACGACAAATTTTTCTATTCTAAAAATCGCCTGCAACAAATGAGTGAAATTAGTTCGGCGGCCCTAAAAATTAGAGGGAAGGGTTTTGATCTTGGGATTAGCTTGCACCATACTTGGCACTTTGGTTCTTTGTTAAAACTTGCTGGGGTTAAAAAAGCAATTGGCCTTATTCGTCAAGGTGGCCAAGCTCCTCTGTTATTGGAAAAAGCGGTGCCAGGTTTTGATCAAACCGTAGATTTAAAGGTTGGCATAAGTGAAATCGATCGTTATTTAGAACTTTTAAAAATAATCGACATCAATCCTGAAAAATTAAATTTCAAATTAAAAGTCAGGCAGGGCGTTCATGATGAGATCATGTTACGACTTGCGTCTCTAGGATTACGATCAAAAGGTTTTCTAGCTCTAGGACCCGGTGGTGGCGAGAATGTGCAAAGAAAATTTTTTCACATGCGCTGGCCGTATTTTCCTGAATTTTTGAGACTGTTTTGTCAAAAATCAGATCTGCCCATTTTGCTTCTTGGTGGGCCTTCTGACGTAGATTTGGT
>JAHFAE010000001.1:0-28838 GCA_023250675.1 Oligoflexia bacterium
GATTGCGATGGAAAAGGAATTACGATTTGCCATTCGAGAGGGTGGTAAGACGGTCGGTGCAGGTGTTGTTGCCGAAATTATTGAGTAAGTAAAAGGAAGAGACATGCAAAGCCAAAAAATTCGAATCAGATTGAAAGCTTTTGACCACAGACTCTTAGATCAGTCGACAAAAGAGATAGTGGATACGGCAAAGCGCACGGGAGCAAGGGTTGCGGGTCCAATACCTCTTCCAACAACTATAAATAAATATACGGTTTTGCGCTCACCTCACGTAGATAAAAAATCCCGAGAGCAATTTGAGATTCGCACTCATAAAAGGCTCTTAGATATTCTTGAGCCCACTCAACAAACCGTAGATCATTTGATGAAATTGGATTTATCGGCTGGCGTAGATGTCGAAATTAAATTATCGGTTATGTAAAAAAGTAGGTAGAAAATGTCAGAACAAGCACAAGAAAACGTAAAAGAAGAAGTTAATGAAACAAAGCAGGCGTCTGGCCCTGTTAGGCTTTCTGGTCTGTTTGCATTTAAAGTTGGCATGACTCAGGTTGTAGAAGAAAGCGGTGAAATGATTCCTTGTACTGTCTTTCAATACGAACCCTGGGTGGTTTCTCAAATTAAGACTAAGGAATCTGATGGCTATGAAGCGATTCAAATTGCTTGTAGGCCGAGAAAAGAAAAGCGGTCGCCGTTAGCCCAGCAAAAGAAGTTACTAAAAGCGGGCTTTAAATCTGGAGCTTATTTCGTACGAGAAGTGAGGGGCGGTCTGCCTGAAGGTGTAAGTTTAGGTGCAAACATTGCTATTGAAAGTCTGAAAAAAGGCGACTTGGTTAAGGCGACGTCAACTTCAAAGGGTAAGGGTTTTGCTGGAAGCGTGAAACGATGGAACGTAGGCGGTGGTCCTGCTGCTCACGGTTCATGTTTTCATCGACAACCTGGCTCTTCGGGTAATCGAACTTGGCCCGGTAGAATTATGAAGGGCAAACATTTTCCAGGTCATTTGGGAGATGAGACAACAACTGTTTCAAATTTAAGAGTCGTCGACGTTTATTCTGACGATGGAATTATTATTTTGTCGGGACCTGTTCCCGGCGGCCGTAACGCCTTGGTGCGAGTGGCAAAACAAAATTGATTGGTGAAAGAAAATGTTGAGTGTACCGGTAATTGATTTTGACAAAAAGAATATGGGAACTCTCGACGTTCCCGAGGGAACGCTTAAAACCGAAGTTCGACCAGACATTTTGCAAAGTGTGGTTCGGTGGCAGCTCGCTTGTCGTAGGGCGGGCACTGTTGCAACGAAGACCAAAGGTTTAGTTCGGGGCGGCGGTAAAAAGCCGTTTAAGCAGAAAGGAACTGGTAATGCCCGGCAGGGTTCTAGCAGATCGCCCCTCATGCCCGGTGGGGGTACAGCTTTTGGGCCTCAACCCAGGGACTATTCATACACACTTCCTAAACAAGTTCGCAAAGCGGGCTTAAGAATAGCTCTAAGTTACTTAATGTCTGAAGGAAGATTTTGGGTTCTCGATAATATGACTGTTGACGGAAAGACGAAGAGTCTCAATGGAGATTTGAAGCGTCTGGGTATTGAAAAGAGTGTTCTTGTGGATGATGCAGGAAATACTAACTTAAAGCGAGCTACGAGAAATTTGAAAAAATTTAAGTTTGTAGCTGTTCAAGGCCTCAATGTATTTGACTTATTGAAATACGACGGATGTTTGGTTTCAAAAGCGGCTCTCCTACAGATCGTCGAGAGATTGGGTGAAAACAATGTCAACTAATGCATTTTCTATTATTAAGAGGCCGTTGGTCACAGAAAAGAATACTTCTCATCTGAATCAGAATGTTTATACATTTGAGGTCGATTCTCGGGCTAAAAAAAATCAAATAGCAAAAGCAGTAGAAACGGCTTTCAAAGTTAAAGTAATCGATGTTCATACTATCAATTGTCGAGGCCGCCAACATCGCACCGGTCAATTTTTGAGCAAGGTAGATCATTTTAAAAAAGCTCTGGTTAAACTTGCCGACGGTCATAAGATCAAGATTTTCGAGGGAGCATAGTTCAATGGGCATTAAAACTTTTAGACCAACATCAGCAAGCCGTCGTTTTATTACGAGCTCTGATTTTAAAGAGATCACGAAGGACTATCCCGAAAAGTCACTCTTGGGAACCCTTAGAAGAACTGGAGCGCGAAATAATTTTGGTCAAATTACGACACGGCATATTGGCGGTGGGCACAAGCGTCGGTACAGACTTGTAGATTTTAAAAGAGAAAAGCGTGGAATTTCCGCCAAAGTTTTGGCCATCGAATATGATCCCAACCGAACGTCACGAATTGCGCTGATTGGATATGCCGACGGAGAAAAGTCATATATCCTAGCACCCGTAGGGCTTGAAGTTGGTCATGAAGTTATGGCTGGTCCAAAAGCAGATATTAAACCTGGAAACGCCTTGCCTCTGTCTGCCATTCCTGTGGGAACAACAATTCATAACGTTGAACTTAAAGTAGGTAAGGGCGGGCAACTTGCAAAGGGAGCTGGGGCTTTGGCACAACTTGTTTCTCGTGAAGGACAATACAGTCAAGTGAGACTTCCCAGCGGCGAAACAAGATTTGTTTTGACCGAGTGTTATGCCTCTATTGGTCAAGTTGGTAACGTTGACCATGAAAACATCACCATTGGTAAAGCTGGTCGTCAGCGTTGGCTTGGCATTAGGCCGACGGTGAGAGGCACGGCCATGAATCCAGTGGATCACCCCATGGGTGGCGGTGAAGGCCGAGGAAAAGGCAATCATCCTATGACTCCGTGGGCTGTTCCTACGAAGGGTTATAAAACAAGACATAATAAACGTACCGATAGTTTCATCGTGAAACGTAGAAAATAGTTGGAGGCTCTGTGGCGCGTTCAGTAAAAAAGGGACCATTCATCGATGATCACTTGGCCAAGAAGGTGGCCAAGGCAAAAGAGACTGGAGACAAAAAAGTTATTAAGACTTGGTCTCGAAGATCTACGATAGTACCCGAAGCGGTCGGATTGACATTTGCGGTGCATAACGGACGTAAGTTTGTTCCCGTATACGTAACCGAAAATATGATTGGACATAAATACGGTGAGTTTGCCCCAACAAGAACTTTTCACGGACATTCGACGGCAGAGAAAAAAGCCAAAGAAGCCGTTAAAACAGAAGGGGCGACATAATGGAAGTTAAGGCCAGTCTAAAATTTGCTCGGGTAGGTCCAAGGAAGTTACGCTTGGTGGCCGATATGGTTCGAGGCAAAGATGTAAACGAAGCCATTAAGATTTTGACCTTCGTGAACAAGAAATCAGCTCCAATGCTGGTAAAACTTCTGCAATCAGCCGTGGCCAATGCAGACCAAAAGAAAACCGTCGATCTTGATAATCTTTTTGTAAAGCATATCACTGTAGACGGTGGTCCCGTCTTAAAGCGCTACATGCCAAGAGCCATGGGGCGCGCTAGTGAAATTAGAAAGAAAACCAGTCACGTCAACCTGGTTCTTGAAGAACGATAAGAAGGAAAGAAATCTGTGGGACAAAAAGTAAACCCGATAAGCTTTAGAGTTGGAGTTAATCGCACCTGGGATTCTCGTTGGTATGCCAACAAGGGATATGCAACGCTCCTGGCAGAAGACTTTAAACTTCGAAAATATCTCAAAGCCAAGTTAAATCATGCGGGAGTAAGCAAAATTGAAATCGAACGAGCTGCCAGCAAGATTAAGATCAATATTTTAACGGCAAGACCCGGAGTTGTGATTGGCAAAAAAGGAACGGGTATCGATGCCCTCAAGGCAGATGTTCAAAAGCTGACTAAAAATGAAGTTTTCCTTAATATTCAAGAAGTAAGAAAAGCTGAAACCGATGCAACCCTCATTGCTGAAAATATTGCCATGCAACTTGAAAAGCGCATCTCGTTTCGCCGAGCTATGAAAAAATCTATTCAAAGTGCCATAAGGTTAGGTGTAAAAGGCGTTAAAGTAGCCGTTTCGGGACGACTTGATGGTGCTGATATTGCTCGTCGTGAGTGGTACTGCGATAAGAGCGTTCCTCTTCACACTCTAAGAGCTGATATTGATTACGGGACTGCCGAAGCTTTGACGACCTACGGACTTATTGGTGTCAAAGCCTGGGTTTACAAAGGTGATATTTTGAACGCTAAAGAAGTTTCGGAGGCACAACGTGCTAAGTCCTAAGAAGGTAAAGTATAGAAAACGTCATAAAGGAAGAATGAAGGGTACGGCATCCCGTGGTAACGATCTCGCATTCGGCGATTTTGCACTTCAGTCGGTCGAATGTGGTAGAATCACGTCGCGGCAAATTGAGGCCGCTCGAATTGCAGTTTCTCGATTCATAAAAAGAGGCGGAAAAATTTGGATCCGCATTTTTCCAGATAAATCAGTAACTAAAAAGGCTGCCGAGACTAGAATGGGCAGCGGTAAAGGCAACGTGGAAGAATGGGTAGCAGTTGTTCAACCTGGTCGCGTCTTGTATGAAATGGAGGGCGTGACTCCTGAGATTGCTGATGAGGCGCTCCGTTTGGCCTCACATAAATTGCCGGTAAAAACTAGAATTATTGCGAGGAATTAGATTTTTATGAGTAAAGCTAAAGAACTCAGGGGTTACACCCTTGAGGATCTCAAAAAGAGAAACAAAGATTTGGTGGAAGAACTTTTTGCCACTCGAATTCAAAATATTACTGGCTCCTTAGAAAATACGGCCAAAATACGGGATATACGTAGGATGGTTGCTCGTGTGAAGACAGTAATAAATGAAAAGATGAGTCGATAGAGGAAGTATGGAAAAAACAAACGTAAGAAGTGTTAAGCGAGAAAAAACCGGCGTTGTGGTGAGCGATAAGATGAATAAAACCATCAGCGTCATGGTTGGTCGTCGTTTGATGCACGCTAAATACAAGAAGTTTTTGAGTCGTTCCAGTGTTTTCAAAGTTCATGATGAAAAAGAAGAAGCTAGTTTGGGCGACAAAGTAATTATTTTTGAAACTAAACCCATTAGCAAAACCAAGCGGTGGAAATTAGCAAAAGTTTTAGAGAAAGCCGATGTGGAGCTCATGGGGGAGTCGCAAAATGATTTACCAACAAACTAAACTTGACGTGGCCGATAATTCGGGCGCTCGAGAAGTCATGTGTATTAAAGTATTAGGAGGCAGTGGTCGCCGATCTGCTAATATTGGTGATACTATTATTGTGTCTGTAAAAAATGCACTTCCAAATGCCAAAGTAAAAAAAGGTGAAGTACATAAAGCTGTTATCGTGAGAACCATCACCAAGACTCGTAGAAACGATGGAAGTTATATTTGTTTTGACGACAATGCTGCTGTCTTGATCAATCCCCAGCTTGAACCCATTGGCACTCGTATTTTTGGTCCCGTTGCAAGAGAACTTCGGGCTGCTAATTTTGTGAAAATTATTTCTTTAGCCCCTGAGGTTATTTGAGGAAATTATGAACGATGTAATTTTACAAGCTGTACCTGCGTATAAGAAAAATGACTTAGTTCAAGTCATTTCTGGAAAGTACAAGGGTAAAACTGGCAAAATTTTGAAACTTCTGAAAGACAAGAGTCGCGTGATTGTTGAAAAAATCAATTTGGTAAAACGTCATACCAAACCCACTCAAAAAGATCCTCAAGGTGGAATTATTGAAAAGGAAGCTCCTTTGCACATAAGTAAAGTACTTCCCATTTCGCCTACGACTGGAAAACCGACGAGATTTTCAAAATGGTTACGAGAAAATCCCCGCGTCGCTGCTAAGCAAGCGCAAAATAAGTCAAAATCGCAGAGCAAAACAAATGATAAAAGCCAAGTCAAAGGTGCCGGAAAGAGCAAGGCAAAAAGTGAGGTTGGTAGTGAGTCTTAAACAGCAATATTCATCAAAAGTTATTCCCACTTTAATGGGACAATTTAAGTATAAGAGCCCCATGCAAGTGCCCAGACTTTCAAAAATTGTTTTGAATTTATCTATTGCCGAATCAACGCAGAATGCGAAGGTCTTAGATGTGGCTGCTCAAGAGCTAACCATGATTGCAGGGCAAAAACCTGTGATTAGACGTGCGAAAAAGTCTATTTCGAACTTTAAACTTCGGCAGGGAATGCCCATCGGTGCCTCCGTGACATTACGCCATGCTCGTATGTACGATTTTTTAGAGCGATTCATTCACATAGCGCTCCCTCGAGTTCGAGACTTCAAAGGATTGGCGCCCAACAGCTTTGATGGCCGTGGAAACTATTCATGCGGTGTCAAAGAACAAATTATTTTTCCCGAAGTAAATTATGACAAAGTCGAAAAAGTACGTGGAATGAGCGTTACGATCTGCACTACGGCAAATAGTGATGAGGAGAGTAAAGCTTTATTAGCGGCATTTGGATTGCCGTTTAGAAAATAGGAGAAGAATAAAAGTGGCCAAAAAAACATTGATGGCGAAAGCAAAACGAAAACCCAAGTTTTCTGCCCGCAAGTATAATCGATGTCCCCATTGCGGACGACCCCGAGCTTTTATGCGTAAATTTGGTATGTGTCGCTTGTGCTTCCGGAAGGCAGCTTCTAATGGATTGCTTCCCGGTGTGATTAAATCTAGCTGGTAAACGGAGAATTTGATGGATCCCATAGCCGATTTATTGACAAGAATTAGAAACGGCAGTGCCGCAAAACACGAGAAGGTAGATATACCTCATAGTGAAGTGAAAGAAGGCATTGTTGAAGTTCTCAAAAAACAAGGTTTGATTCGAAACTTTCGGGTTGTGAAAGACAACAGGCAAGGGATGATGAGAATTTATCTTAAATACGATTCCGACGGAAAGCCTGTTCTCACTCAACTTAAGCGAGAAAGCAGGCCTGGCCTTCGAAAATACGTTAAGGTAGATAAAATTCCTGAAGTTAGAACAGGGTTTGGATTGGCCATTGTGTCAACAAGTCAAGGAATCATGTCTGGTGGCGAGGCTAAAGAAAAAAGGATGGGCGGAGAATACCTCTGCTCAGTTTGGTAAGGCGGAAAAATATGTCACGTATCGGTAAGATGCCCATTCATTTTGGTAAAGAGGCCCAAGTCACGGTTGCTAGTGGAAACACGGTGACTGTAAAGGGCGGAAAATCGACTTTGAGTTACAAATTAAATCCGGCCATTACGCCAAAATTAGAACAAGGCGTATTGACTCTTGCAAGGGCCGATGAGTCAAAGAAAGTAAGGGCACTTCACGGTTTGTACCGCGCGCTTATTCAAAATGCCGTAGTGGGAGTTACCCAAGGATTTACAAAAGTTTTAGACATCAATGGTGTCGGTTACAAAGCAAACGTTGCTGGAAAGAAATTGGAATTAATTTTGGGTTTCACCCACGTAGTCAATTTCGATATTCCTGCCGGAATAGAAATCAAAGTTGAAAAAAACACGAGACTTATAATTTCTGGCGCAGATCGAAACCTAGTAGGTTTGGTATCGGCGAAAATTCGAGGATACAAAGAGCCGGAGCCTTATCAAGGTAAAGGTATCAAGTATGAAACTGAAACTGTCCGTCGTAAAGCCGGTAAGTCTGTAAGTAAGTGAGGTTAATGTGGCGATAAAATATAGAAATAAGACAGCTAAGCGAAGAGTTTCGCGATTTAAAAAGAAAATGCGTATACGCAAGGCCATTTCTGGGACTACAGAAAGACCTCGCTTCACCGTTTTTAAAAGTTTGAATCATATATATGTGCAACTCATCGATGATACGGTGGGACGAACTTTGGTTTCCTGCTCTAGCGTTGAGAAAGAGGGGGGGCTCAAAGGTAATAAAGAAGGTGCAAAGCAAATTGGAGCTCTCATTGCGAAGCGGGCCCAAGAGAAAAATATAGTTAATGTTGTATTTGATCGAAATGGTTATCGTTATCACGGAAAAATTAAAGAACTTGCAGACTCGGCTCGAGAAGCCGGACTGAAATTTTGAGGAGAATAAGAGATGGCGGAACAAAACTCCGAATTTGAAGAGCGCGTAGTTTGCATTAATCGCGTCGCCAAGGTTGTAAAAGGGGGCCGTCGGTTTTCTTTTTCTGCTTTGGTTGTCATTGGAAATGGAAACGGATCAATAGGTGTTGGTTTGGGAAAAGCCAACGAAGTTCCAGAGGCCATAGGCAAAGCTAGTCGCCAAGCTCGCAAAAATGTTGTTCAAGTTGCTACGAGCGGCGGCAGTATACCCCATCAAGTTCTTGGCCGTTTTGGTGCAAGCCAAGTTTTAATGAGACCCGCAAGTGATGGAACAGGTGTTATCGCTGGTGGTGCAGTCCGGGCCGTTTTAGAATCGGCGGGCGTTAAAAATATTTTGACCAAATGTATTGGCACAAGCAATCCCCATAATGTGGTACGAGCTACTTTGGCTGGATTGAAGGAATTGAGAACCAAAGAAAATAATGATCGCCTCAGACAACAAATTACAGTGTGAGTTAAATTATGGCAAAAATGTTTAAGGTAAAATTAGTAAAAAGTTTGATTGGCTGCACCCCTGTACAGCGGGCAACAGTCAAGGGATTGGGTTTACGGAAGCGCAATACAGAAGCTGTCGTTAAAGACACTCCGGCGGCACGCGGGATGATTTTTCATGTCCAGCATCTTTTAGAAGTACAGAAAGGCAGTTAAAAAATGTCGACGATGTTATCCCAATTAAAAGTGTTTCCGGGAGCCACTACCAAAGCAAAACGCGTGGGCCGTGGCCCGGGTTCAGGACATGGTAAGACTTCTACTCGGGGTCACAAAGGTCGTAAGGCTCGAGCGGGTGGTACGGTTGCCAGAGGCTATGAGGGCGGCCAAATGCCTCTTCATCGTCGTTTGCCCAAGTTTGGTTTTACCAATATTTTTAGAGTTAAGTATTCGTCAGTGAATTTAGATCAGTTGGCACGATTTGATGGAAGCGTGACCCCAGAATTATTGGCTCAAGTTGGACTCACCAAACCCGGATTACCAGTGAAGATTTTGGGTCGGGGCCAATTGACTAAAAAGTTAAGCGTAAAAGCTCATAAGTTCAGTGATCGAGCACGTCAAGGGATTAAATCGGCAGGTGGCACCATTGAGGAGATCAAGTAAAGATGGCAATTGAGGGGTTGGCAAAAATTCCTGAATTAAGAAGACGAATTGGTTTTGCACTCCTAATGATAGCAGTTTACAGGTTAGGGTCTCATGTTCCCACTCCAGGCGTAAACTCAGAAGCACTTCAGGCTTTTTTTAATTCTCAGGGCAACGGTATTTTTGGAATATTCAATTTATTTAGCGGTGGCGCGCTCCAGAGACTCTCCATTTTTGCTCTTGGGATAATGCCTTACATTTCAAGTTCAATTATTTTTCAATTATTGACTGCAGTTTTTCCATATTTAGAGGCACTTCAAAAAGAGGGAGAGCAAGGCAGAAAAAAGATTCAGCAATACACAAGGTATGGGACAGTCTTACTTTGTATTATTCAAGGTTACGGTATCGCCACTTACTTAGAGACTGCGAGCCCCAATGGTACACCTCTTGTTTTAGGAACTTCGGTGGGCGGAATTCCGTTTAAAATAATGACAATCATAACCTTAACGGCAGGTTCTTGTTTTATTATGTGGCTCGGTGAGCAGATGACGGAGCGAGGCATTGGTAACGGCACAAGCCTCATCATATTCTCCGGCATTATTGCGGGTCTTCCTAATGGATTGATGAATTCTATTTCACTTATGAAATCTGGAGAGATGAGTCCCATAGTAGGCCTGGGGATATTGGCTCTGATGGTTGCCGTGGTGGCAGTCATCATTTTTCTTGAAGTGGGCCAGAGAAGAATTCCTATACAATATTCCCAAAGAGTTTCTGGTAGAAAAGTCATGGGCGGGCAAAGTACTCACTTACCACTTAAAATTAATTTTAGCGGGGTTATTCCTCCCATTTTTGCATCGAGCTTACTCATGTTTCCAGCAACCCTTGCGACTTTTGTTAATCAACCCTGGATGAGAAATATTCGGGATGCCATTTCGCCTGCGGGAGTTTTGTATAATCTATTGTATGTGGCATTGATTGTATTTTTCTGTTTTTTCTATACTGCCATAGTGTTCAATCCCAATGATGTGGCAGATAATTTAAAAAAATATGGTGGTTTTATTCCCGGTATTAGAGCCGGAAAGAGCACCGCGGATTATATCGAAGACGTTTTGAGTCGGATCACGGTTGGTGGTGCGATTTATTTAAGCGTTGTTTGTATTTTGCCAACTTTGTTGATTGCAAAGGCGAAGGTCCCATTTTATTTCGGTGGAACCAGTCTTATGATTCTCGTTGGCGTTGCGCTTGATACTGTTCAACAAATTCAATCCCATCTCATTACCCACCAGTACGAAGGCTTTATGAGGGGGGCGAAGCTCCGCGGACGGAGGGCCTCTTATTGAACCTCGTATTATTTGGACCTCCCGGAGCAGGCAAAGGCACCCAATCACTGATCATTTCTGAAAAATTTGATATTAAACACGTGAGTACCGGTGATCTCTTGAGATCAGCCATGAAAGCAAAAACTCCTTTAGGGGTTGAAGCAGGGAGCTTTGTAAATAAAGGCGCTCTAGTTCCTGATTCTATTGTCATTGGACTTATTAAAGAATTAAAAGTGCAGATTGGAAAAAGGGGAATGCTTTTAGACGGTTTCCCTCGAACTACGGCTCAAGCACAAGCTTTGGATGAACTGATGGCTTCTGATAAATCCCAAATTAGCAAAGCTATATTTTTAGAAGTAAAACCGGAGTTTCTGAAAGATCGGTTAACAGGGAGAAGAGTCTGTTCAACTTGTGGTGCAACTTTTCATATAAAATTAAAGCCACCTCAGATAGCTGGTGTATGTGATAACTGCCAAGGAATTCTCGAACAACGAGCTGATGATCGAGCTGAGGTTATAGAAAATCGCCTGCAAGTTTATGAAAAAAACACAGCCCCTTTGAAAACTTATTACCAAAATCTCAAAAAGTTTGTATCGGTGGACGGGGTTGGCGAACCAGAAACTATTTTTAAACGAATTGCCCAAGTCGTATATTCCTAATGCACACAATTAAATCCTCTCGAGAAATCAATAAAATTAAAGATGCTTGCCAGGTGGTGGCCGAGATACTCCAAGTTCTTATTGAAGAAACAACTGAAGGAATAACCACTAATGATTTGGATCGGAGAGCATACGAATTGACCGTGAAAAAAGGTGCTACCTCGGCTTTCAAGGGTTACCACGGGTATCCCAAGTCACTTTGTGCAAGTGTCAATGAAGAGGTCGTTCATGGAATTCCTGACAATCGAGTTTTAAAAGAAGGCGATATTGTGGGCCTTGATTTTGGCGTGGTCCTGGATGGTTGGTATGGTGATTCGGCAGTCACGTTGGCAATTGGTAAAGTCAATTCTGAAGCTAAAAAGCTTATGAAAGTAACTGAGGAATGCCTTTATAAAGGTATAGAGGCAGCTTATCCAGGTAATAGATTGGGAGACCTTGGATTTGCGGTTCAAGAACATGCTGAAAAACATGGTTATGGAGTAGTTAGAGATTTTGTTGGGCATGGTGTGGGAAGGGCACTTCATGAAGAACCTCAAGTGCCAAATTACGGCAAAAAAGGAACAGGTTTGAAACTGGAATCGGGAATGGTCATAGCGATCGAACCCATGGTAACTGTTGGAAGTTACAAGGTGAAAATCCTCAAAAACAACTGGACAGCTGTGACTGTGGATGGTAGCCTCGCAGCTCATTTTGAGCATACAGTAGCGGTAACGGAACGAGGGCCATTAATTCTAAGTGATCGTGCCCGACTATAATTAGGAGTTATGGCAAAAGAAGAAGGAATTGAAGTCGAAGGCACCGTGTTGGAACCTTTACCTAATGCGATGTTTCGAGTGGAACTTGCCAACGGCCATAAAGTCCTCGCTCATATATCTGGAAAAATGCGTATGCATTATATTCGGATTTTGCCAGGAGACAAAGTAACAGTTGAATTGTCTCCTTACGATTTGACCAGAGGAAGAATTATTTTTCGCGCTCAATAGGGTGCAAGAAAAAATTTAATTGGATTAAAAATGAAAGTGCGTGCGTCAGTTAAGAAAATATGTGTGAAGTGCAAAGTGATTAAGCGTCGTGGCGTAATCCGGGTGATCTGCGACAATCCAAAACATAAACAGCGTCAGGGGTAAGATTGGCATGGCTCGTTTAGCTGGAGTTGACCTTCCTAGAAATAAAAGAATTGTCATTGGTCTCACCTACATTTACGGAATTGGTGTTAGCTCTTCTCGGAAAATTCTGAAAGAAGCGGGCATTGAAGAGGGAAAGCGCACCGATACACTTTCGGACGTTGATGTTGCAAAGATAAGAGAAATTTTAGATCGTGATCATAAATTAGAAGGTGATCTACGCCGTGATATCGCCCTTAATATTAAACGTTTGATGGATCTTGGATGCTACCGAGGAATACGTCATCGAAGAGGGCTGCCCGTGCGCGGTCAGAGAACAAGGACGAATTCAAGAACTCGTAAAGGTCCTCGAAAAACTATCGCTAACAAGAAAATTGCTCCTACGTCTAAATAATTTTTAGAAGGATGTCGAAATGGCCACACAGCCAGAGGTAGTTAAAAAACCAAGTGTTGTTAAAAAGAAAAAAGTAAAACGCAATGTTCAATCGGGGTTGGCCCATATTCAGGCGTCTTTTGGAAACACTATTATTACAATCACCGATGTCGGTGGTGCCGTGGTAGCGTGGTCGAGTTCTGGTCACAAAGGTTTCAAGGGTTCGCGAAAGGGAACGCCTTTTGCGGCTCAAGTTGCTGCCGAAGATGCGACTAGGAAAGCGGTCGAGTGTGGAATGCGTTCCGTAGGTGTTTTTGTAAATGGACCTGGTGCAGGACGTGAGCCCGCATTGAGGGCTCTGGCTGCTGCAGGCTTGAGAGTAAGTTCAATAAAAGACGTTACGCCTGTTCCTCACAATGGTTGTCGTCCACCCAAGCGTCGAAGAATCTAATAAATTAGAGGAGGTTTGTTTTGAGTCGTGCCGTAAAACATGTATGTAAGTTGTGTAGAAGAGAGAACATGAAGCTGTTCTTAAAAGGCGATCGTTGCTACACAGATAAGTGCAGCTTTGAACGTCGTCCTTATCCTCCAGGGCAACACGGTCAGGCTCGAATGAAGTTTTCTGAGTTTGCACTTCAGTTGAGAGAAAAACAAAAAGTAAAAAGAATCTACGGAGTATTTGAAAAACAGTTTAGACGTTACTTCAGAGACTCAGAGCAAGCCAAAGGTGTGACAGGCGAAACTTTGCTACTAAAAATGGAACGTCGCTTAGACAACACAGTTTATCTTCTTGGATTTGCCAATAGTCGAAATGAAGCAAAGCAATTAGTCAAACATAGTCATTTCAAAGTGAATGGTACTAAAGTGAATATGCCAAGTTTTGAAGTCAAAAAGGGCGATATAATTGAAGTTCGAGAATCGAGTCGAAGTCTCGGCAAAGTCATAGGAAGTATTGAAGCCGTTAAGCGAAGAGAAATTCCTAAGTGGTTAGATCCTTCCCATGGTGATTTCAAAGGTACGGTGAAAGATAACCCAACCCGGGAAGATGTGACCTTCCCCATCGAAGAACACATGGTTGTAGAATATTATTCAAGATAAGGGGCAAGAAATGCAGGAACATTATTATAAATTCTGGAGAGAGCTAATTCGACCGAAGAGTTTCGAAATCGAAAAGGAATCTCTTACGCATACCTATGGTAAGTTTACAGTAAAACCTCTAGAAAGAGGATACGGAGTTACCATTGGGAATTCTCTACGTCGGGTTCTTTTAAGTTCTATGATGGGCTCAGCTGTTTCTGCTGTGCGCTTTGAGGGCGTTATGCATGAGTTCAGCACCATTCCCGATGTTGTTGAAGATGTGACCGATATTATTTTAAATCTTAAAACTGTTCGATTTCGCATGTTCACACCTAATACAAAGACTCTCAGAATTGAGAAAAACAGCGAAGGGCCAGTAACAGCTGCTGATATTCAAACCGATGACCAAGTTGAAGTGCTTAATCCTGAACAACATATATGCACCCTTGGTAAAGGTGGAAAATTTAGCGCCGAGATTATTGTAAAATTAGGTCGAGGCTATGTGCCTTCTGACGAACAGGCTATGGATTTACCCTTTGGGTTCATCGCTATTGACTCCATTTTTAGCCCAGTGCGACGAGTTAATTACAATGTGACATATGCCCGCGTTGGTCAAAGGACAGACTACGACAAACTTACCTTTGAAGTTTGGACAGACGGAAGTTTGCAGCCAGAAGATGCGGTGAGTTTGGGCAGCAAGATAATGAAAGAACAACTTCAAGTTTTCATTAATTTTGATGAAAGTGTGGAGCCCGAACAGGATGAGCTAGAAAAGTCGTCGCCTACTCATAATGAGCACTTGTTTAGATCAGTAGATGACTTAGAGTTGTCTGTTCGATCAGCAAACTGTTTGAAAAACGCTAATATTCGTTACATCGGCGAACTAGTACAAAAAACCGAAGCCGAAATGCTGAAAACAAAGAATTTTGGTCGGAAATCACTCAATGAGATTAAAGATATTTTAAATGAAATGGGACTTTCGTTGGGAATGAAATTGGATGGATGGCCTCCGCCAAACTGGAATCCTAACGAGCCCAAAAAAGATAATTAAGAGAATTAAAGAGAGTCGGGTAATCATATGAGACATAACACTCGCACACAGAGTTTTAATCGACCCCATAACCAGCGAGTTTGGCTGTTAAGAAACTTAGTAGTTAGCCTTGTAGAGCATGAAAGAATCTCGACAACGTTAGCCAAGGCTAAGGAACTCCGTCGATGGGCAGAAAAAGCCGTGACTCTTGGAAAGCGCGGAAGTCTCGCAGATCGACGGCTCCTATTGTCTCGTTTGCCCAATAAAGAGGCAGTCTCAAAAGTATTTGATGATCTCGCTCCTCGATTCAAAGACCGTGCGGGGGGTTACACTCGAATTTATCGAATTAATCGTCGCCCCGGAGACAATGCCGAAATGGCACTTATCGAGTTCTTGGATGCTCAGCTAAATAGGCCAGGTAAAGAAACAACTCAGAAAGCTGATAAGGCGAAAAGGGCATTAGCGGCTGGTGGCAAAGACGCAAAAGCTGCGAAGAAAGAAAGTAAGAAGGCCGACGCAAAAGCTAAACAAGCTAAACAAGAGCATGACCACGACCATGATCACGATCATAAGCACGACGATAAGCATGAACATGAAGAAGCTAAATCCAAAAATGAATCAAAGAGTAAACTAGAAGCTAAGGCCTCAGAGTCTAAATCCTCTAAAGCAAAGTCTGCCCCGACTAAGGATAAAGCTAAGAAGAAAAAATAAATGCTTTGCCTTGCTTCTCCGGGATCACTTTTTTTTGATTTCTCGGTACGGATGCCTCATTGAGGCCCCTCGTTAATTTCACAAAACGAATTTGGAAATTAGCTAGCGGAACCTTGGTATGACCAATCCACGCTACCACTTTATTTTAGGGCTCATTTTAGCAATTGTCAGCGCAGTATGTCTTATAGTAGCTCAAAAAATATTTTCTCCACCGGCGGCAGTAAGTTATTCCAGTGGAATTGAAGAATTTAAGGTAAGTGGTGTTCCAGCATTTTCTTTGCCAGAATTCAAGAATGGATCGTTAGCTCAGAGTTATGCACTCACCAATTCAAAATCAAAAATAAGCATTATTAATTTTTGGGCAAGTTGGTGTGCGCCATGTGTAGAAGAATACTCGTCGTTAGTAAGTTTGGCTAATAAGTTTACTTACCCTGGTGATCTTGAAGTTATAGCTATTTCGGTTGACCAGGACTTAAAAGGACTAAATAATTTTTTGCTAAAAAATAATAAACCTAAGTTTTCTAATTTTAAAATACTGGTTGATAATCAAAGTAAAGTGGCTGAAAAATTTGGTACCAAGAAAATCCCAGAAACTTATATCATTGATGTCAACTCAAAATTATTGATGAAAGTCATCGATAAACAGAATTGGCTCTCTAGAGATTTTTTGGCATATTTAGAATCTAAAATGAAATGAGTGGTAAATGAAACTACCTGTGAGGGCGGGAATATTGGGTGGTGGTCAGCTGGCAAAGATGCTGGCCATTTCAGCCTATGGACTGGGTGTAAAGCCACTGATTTTTGCCGCCTCAAAAAATGACTGCGCACTTGATGCAGTTGCTGAATTCGTCATTGATGACGGTACCCTTGGTGCCCTCAAGAATTTCTTAGCAAAATGTGATTTGGCTGTGATCGAAAATGAATTCATTGATCTTTTAAGATTGAAAAATGCACTCGGAAAAACTCCTTTATTTCCAAGTCTAGACTGCCTTGAAATGGTTCAAAATAAACTTCATCAAAAAACATATCTCCAAAAATTTGGGATTCCCACATTAGATTTTATTCCAATCAAGAATATGAATGACTATGATCGCTGCGTGCAAAATCTAGGACCATCTTTGGTATTCAAAAGAGAAAAAATGGGATTTGATGGTAGAGGTAATTTTGTTTGTGAGAGATTTAACAAGAAAAAATTTCTAAAAACGAATAGTTTTTTTACTGGCTATGCAGAACCATTCGTAGATTTTAAGATAGAACTCGCAGTAGTTGGAGCGGTATCGATAAACGGAGAAATTTCCGTGTTTCCAACCATAGAAACTGTTCAAAAAGATGGACAGTGCCATTTCGCCATAGTTCCAGCAGATATTTCTGAGATAAAATCAAAAAATGCCCAAGAAATAGCCATAGATGTTATGAAAAGATTTGGGGCCACCGGTGTATTTGCAGTAGAAATGTTTTATTTAAGAGATGGAAGATTAGTAGTTAATGAAATTGCACCACGAGTTCATAACTCTGGTCATTTGACCATGAATGGGTTTGGAATTAGTCAATTTGAACTTCATTGGCGAGCCGTTCTAGGAATGAGTTTACCTAAAAAGGCTTTATTACCAAAATCGCCATCTCTTGCAATGGTAAATATTATTGGAAAACGAAAGATCAAAACCGTTAGAAATGAAGCATTTAATTTTTCAAAACCAGGACGAAAACTTAGAGGCGATTTTTGGATTCACTGGTATGGTAAATGGGGTGGTACTTTTAATAGAAAGTTAGGGCATATTAATTGTACCGGGATAAGCGTAAAACAGACTTTGAAAACTGCACAACGAATTCGAAATAGGATTAAGATTTAAAATAAATTATTCGAAATGGGATTAGGTTTTAGAGGTAATTGCGAGATGAAAAGTCTAAAAAATAGAGTTGTTGTTGCGATGGGTAGTAAATCAGATTTGCCTGTCATGAAAGAGGCTGTGACGCTTTTGGAGAGTTGGGGCGTTAAAGTAGATACTCAAATTATTTCTGCTCATCGAACTCCGAGACTTTTGGAGACAAGTGTACAAAAATGGGAGTCAAAAAACGTTAAAGTTATTATTGCGGGAGCTGGTGGTGCTGCGCACCTACCTGGTATGCTAGCTTCATTTTCACATTTGCCCATTATCGGAGTCCCCATAAGTACTAAGAGTATGAATGGTCTTGACTCACTTTTATCAATTTCACAAATGCCAAAAGGAATCCCAGTGGCGACTGTGGCGGTCAATGGGGGATTTAATGCGGGCCTGTTAGCACTTCAAATTTTGGGAATTCATGAGAAAAAGATAAGTGGTGAATTAATAAAATATAAAAGGAAGCTTTGTAATGAAGTTTCAGGTCATCGACGTAAGCTCCAAAATCTTGGGATAAATCGGTTTTTAAAGCAGAAAAAATGATTCTAGATGGGCGAAAAAAATTAAATATTGACCGAGCCGTTCAACTTATTAAGAGTGGTGATGTGGTCGCGTTTCCAACTGAGACCGTATACGGTTTGGGTGCTGATTTAGGTAACCTTGAAGCGGTTTCAAAAATTTTTAGAGTGAAGGGACGACCCACTACGGATCCTCTTATCGCGCATATTGGCGATGCCGATCAGCTATCTAAGGTGGTGAAGAATCTTTCGAAAATGGCAGAAAGTCTGATCGCAAAATTCTGGCCTGGGCCTTTGACCCTCGTTGGTGAAAAAACAGGTTTTGTCCCAGACTTGGTCACAGCTGGGCTTCCCACAGTAGCAGTTCGAATGCCGAGGCACTTGATAGCATTGGCCCTCATAAAAAATTCTGGCAAAATAATTGTCGCTCCTAGTGCCAACCGGTTTCAACATATCAGCCCAACTTCTGCAAAGCATGTAGAAATGGAATTTGGGGATTCTATTCCGCTTATTTTAGATGGTGGACCGTGTGAAGTCGGCTTAGAATCTACGGTTGTGTCGGTTGTTGGTAATCCCACTATCTTAAGGCTTGGGGGAATTTCGAAAGAAGAAATCCAAGATGTTTGTGGTGAGAAATTAGAAGTTAAAATTGAAAATAGAGGCCAGTCAAAACCAGCCCCTGGAATGCTTGAATTTCATTACGCACCCGGTAAGCCACTTAGATTGTTTTCGAAATCTGAATTAAAAAGTTTTTTGGGAAAAAGAAGCAATAAGAAACTGACTGTTGATAGCACTCTCATTTGTTTTTCAAATGATGAAAAAAAAGAATTTCAAACTTTTGAGCTCAGTGAGATCTTGGTATTGTCAAACAGGGGAAACAGTAAAGAAGCAGGGAAAAATCTGTATTCAACAATTCGAAATGCAGACTTGAGTTTGAGTAAGAGAATATTTGCGCTGGAGTGTCCCGACGATCTCCTAGGGGCAACTCTCAATGATCGATTACGTCGGGCTCAACACGAATGAAAATTGTAGATATTTATACGCCTTTTATCAAAGAATTCGAAAAGCAAGGCCGAAAAAATATTCGAAAATCTCTGACACAAACCCTTGAACTAAAAGAACTTGGCAAGATGGCAAAGAGTTGGGGCGGGAATCTAAGTAATGTTGAACGTTGGATGGCAAGCGATGAGTATGCAACTCAAAAAGAATTGGCTTTCAGATTTCTGAAGTTGGCGCCTCTTGTGGTGGAGAAGGTAGAATCAGTATTTTCACAAAAGCTGCCCGGTGAATTGAGACTGGGTGCGAGCTTGATGCGTTTTGATGGATTTGCTCGATACGACGCGGGAAGTCACGTAATTTGGTTTGGTATGGATTATCCCGATGCCGACGATGATTACCTTAAGGTATTGTTAGCCCATGAGCTTTCTCATGTTTACCGCGACCACAGACCTCGAGTTTGGGAAGTGTTTGAAAAACCCTTGGCCAAAGTAACCCGTCAAGAATACCTAGATCAAGTAAATCACCTTGAACATTTGGCAAGCGAAGGATTAGCGACTCTGTTTTCTCAAATGGTTTTTCCAGAGGTACCCCTTCATGTGCATCACTACTATTCTCTACAAGAAATGCAATGGTGCTTTGAAAATAGAGGTAAAGTTGAAAAGGCCATGGTGGATTGCATAAACTCTGATCAAGATGTTTGGAAGTTTTATGAAGAAGACCTCGTGGCACCAGGCAGTCCCTCTAGAGTTCAATACTTCTGGGCTGCGGAAAAAATTTCGGCCTGGTTAGAATCTAAGAATCCTAAAAGCATGCACCACGCAGTGGTTGAGGCGCATGGTTGGCCTAGTCATGAATTTACGATATTTGAAAATGAAAGTTAAATTATTTAGATATTACTTATTTGGAATCTTCATATTTGTATTAAGTTCTTCACTTTGTCTTGGCTCAAATATATTGGAACATTCTAAATCAACAGTTTCAGGTGCATTTGATACGACGGGTTTATATATTTTAGGAGTAGGGACTTTGGCAACGGCAATTGCATTTAACCAAGATCAGGTCATACATGATGCTTGGAAGGACCATCAAAGAATGTCTAGTGATACGGCAAATCTAGGAAATTTCTGGGGTTCGGGAGTTCCAGAAGTAGGAATTGCTATAGGCCAACTCATTTTTGATTCAGAAAATGGAGTTGCAGCAACAGAAGGTCTCATTTCATCTACTTTGCTTGTACAAGGATTAAAATTCTCAACGAAACGGCCCCGTCCAGATAGTGAAACTGTAACTTCTTTTCCTTCAGGCCATACGCAAATTTCATTTGCCTCAGCGACGAGCTTGGCATGGAGCTATGGGTGGAAAGCCGCATTGCCATCCTATGCTTTGGGCGTCTTGACAGGATTAAGTCGTCTTGCCGATAATGCGCATTGGTTGAGTGATGTGATAACGGGAGCAACTATCGGAGCTTTATTTGGACGAGCTGGTTTCTCTCATCACTTCAATATTCTTCCCGTCGTAACCCTAGGCGAAACTACAACACTAGGTATTGTTGCAACATGGTCACTATGAGATTAGAATGTATAATTCAGATTTTATGGAATCATTCAGAAACAAGAAAACGGGCGACTGAATCAAAATCAGCGGTGCAATGAGTGCCGCCTACAATAGTGTGCCATTCAATAGGAACATTCTTCGAAGCTATCAATTGGCCTAGTGCCACATCACCCTCAAAAAAACCAAATTCATCGTGGTCATCGGCTGACATATAAATGGGAGGGGTACGAGGACCAAATTTAGTTTGGCCCATTATGAGAGGAGCGGCTTTGTTCCACGAGGCGAGGTCAGGAAAGAAAGCCCGATAAAAGGCAATTTCTTCATAAGCATTTTTGCGATTAGCCCCAGTCCTAGATATGAAAGATTCTATTTCAGGTATTGTTGCAAAGGGAGTATGTAAAGTAATTACGGGACAAAGGATTGCTGCCCTATTAAAACTTTCTGGGCTTTGCATGACTAATTGGGCCACATTGAATCCGCCCATAGACTCACCCATAATTATTCTTCGGCCATGGAGACCGCCCAACTTTACTTCCATATCAGGAATGAGCTTATTGAGCATGAGTTCCAAAAGGCCACTGGTCTTTAAAGAATTTTTTTCAAGTAAAAACCAAAGAGGTCCAAATGAAAAGGAAACAATAGTCGGTGCTTGACTGCCCGATTTGATCCAAGAGTCCCTAATTCCTTTCCAACGATCGACCCATCGCCTTTCGTTTCCGCCTGCTCCATGAAAATAGTAAACAATATCTGGATTAGTACTGCCCGGGGTTTTAGTTATGCAATAGGGAAAAGGATTTTCAAGGCTGATGATATCACAGTTATTAACCACACCATCTTTTTGGTATTCACAAGAAACCAAAGAGACACAAACAGCAACTGCAAGAAGATAGAATAATTTAGCCATTAGCAGGTCCTCGCAAATGCCCCTAACAGCAGGCCGTTTATATATCCTTAGTCGGCAGGAAATCAGTGCCTGATAATGGTTTGGGGCTCAGAATCGGACTTTGGTTCCGTAGAAATAACTCAGACAGCTGGCTAAATTATTCGCATGTTTTCAAATTGAGAATAAGATCTGAATAGATAGACCCCTCGAGTGGCCAAACTTCAAGGCTAACGTCCAAAATCTCAACAACTTAAGGTTAAATTAGGGGCCTAACTACTTGAATTCACTATAAAAAAGTGGCATCATCATTGCTCTTTAGTACCTTTAGCGGGGTAACGTTATGTCAAAGTTTAAGCAATTCATTGAGGCAGCCCTAGGAATTTTTATTTTAGTTCAAAATCTCCATTGTGGAGCACCTGGTGGGAGTGGAGCCTTTGTGTTAGGTGGAGGTCCCAACTCTACAACGAATAATTCTAATAACGATACAAACAATTGCGTCACTTGTAATACAAATATGGGATCACTTTTAGATGTAAGTGCTATACAGGCAGCAACTCCGGTCATGCCTGGAAGCCTTTTCAACGCCAGTGCATTTGTGCGAAGTTCTGATCCCAACGTTATTTGTCTCTGGGATCTTCAAAACTCTACAGGATCTTCAACATTCGCTAGCTCCATACCGGGAACATATTCCTCGGGTTCATGCCTCCTATCAAATATTGTGGCACCATCAACAGTTGGAACTTACCGAATTAAACTAACGGCTCAGGCTTCAGGAAAAGGTGCAAGTGGTTTTACTAATTTTGAGGTCCAAAGCGTTATCGTGGCTGCTACGGGGTCAGCCAATACAGCAATTATTAGCGAAATCGATTCAAGTAATAAATCTAAATTTTCAATTGTCTCCCATATATTGACTTCGGTGAATAATACAAACGTTTCGATTGGCTATTTTTCAGGAACTACGAAAGTTCCATTTCAAGGATGTAGCTTTGCGGCGGTTCAATCAACAGGTACCGGCATCGATGTAAATTGCAGTAATGTAACTCTGCCTCATCACGAAATTTTTGACATTTGGGTTGACGTCGCCTTTGCAAATAGTTCATTTTCTTGTCCTAGCTCAGGAGCGTTATTTTGCATTGGCAATTACAGGATCGATAATTCGGGGTTCTACGGATGCACGGCTACTCAAAATACGGATCACCCTTTCAAGGTAGATTATTTTAATAACTTAAACGCCCGATTACCCGCTATGACCGGCGTGCCAGGCTATGTGAAAACGTGTTGGGTAGGTCCCTCTCTTAATATGGGAATACCAAATGCTGATAACAATACGGCAATGTTTTTTGATATACCTGGTGAGATAGCTCCTGTGGCAGGGCTTCCAAAGACAAATTGGTCCGCTGTGATCCAAACTAATACAAGTATTAACCCCTCTCCCGTTCTAGAAATCTGGCTTACTTCTGATGACGGCTCTAAAATGGATGTTCGGGATATGAAAACGGGCCAACCTCTTTCGTTTAACACTCCCGGTACCGGAATTTTTTCTCAAATTTTTGATAATGGTTACGGAACGGGCCATTCACCCATTGCACTAAATCGAAATCTCTATACCAATTGTATCTATGACAACGATGGCAACGCCGTTTCTTGCAACGACGTTGGAATGACGATATTTTACCAACAAATGGGTGGTGGGGCTGTTCTTAAGCTCAAGGTTCAATAGACTCCAGAATTCGATTAAGTTTTGAGAGACCAATAAACTGGAGCGCGAGACGGGGCTCAAACCCGCGACCTACGGCTTGGGAAGCCGTCGCTCTATCAACTGAGCTACTCGCGCAAAAAACTGATTTTAATTCTATATAAGAACTAGGGTCATTAGTCCAAAAAGAATTGGAGAAATTTGAATTTCCTGAGCCATGATTGCAACGACTGGTCTAACTAGGAGCTACAATTAAAAGCCTATTTTCGGTCATTGATAGGGCCCATTTTCATTGATAGTGTCTAAGGCCAATGAGTGACTGGCTTAATAAACTAAAACTTTTAAATTTAGGAACGTTGTTAGAGTACATGCCTCATACGGGGTTAGATTGTATTCCGTGGCTTGAATTTTTGAAACAGGCAAGACAAATAATTCGTGTCAGCGCAGATCCTAAAGTTCACGCAAGGTGGCAATCAGAACTCCAAGAATTATTCCCCGGAGAATGGTCGACGACAAATAGCCCTCAATTATTTTCCAAATCCAGCTGGGATAAATTAGAACCCGAAGTCAGATTTCATTGGGGCGAAAAAATAATAGAGCTTTATTTTTTAAGCTTACTCAAATGGCGGAAAGTAAATCTTGATTTTAGGGCCGATCGATTTTTTCTATCGCGGGATCTCGCTATGTCCAGTCATTGGAGTCTGTCTCGGTTCTATATTCAATACGACCCCAAATTTTGTGAAAATATGACGATGGCATACAATGGGTTCTACGAAAATCGTCCGAAAGATTTTAGACAGGCACTTTCTAACATGGGGGTAATCGGCAAGGAAGAGGAGTTAGAACCATTTGAAAAGTTATTTCAAACTCATTTTGGTGAACCTACGGATAAACCGGCAAGTTTTAATCTTTCGGAATTCAAGAAAAGTTACTTTAAATTATTCCAATACATTCGGAAGACTCATAAGAAAGTTCCCGCAAATTTCATATGGCTTGGACTTTGTCTCTCGGGACTCTATGAATGCTTAGAGAACTTAGGAGGAGAATATCAATCCAGAGACATTTATCGGCGCGTATTATTGAGGATACAGTCCCCGCAATAACATGGCAGAACTAACTCGACTCACGGCGGTGATCATAGCTGATTTTCGCATATCGATTTTATGACGATTTGAATGTTCAAGCGAAACTCTGAAAGTGGTGCTCATAATATCACGAAGTCTTGAATTAATTTCTTTTTCGCTCCAAAAAAAGTTCTGTAAGTCTTGGACCCACTCAAAATAACTTACGATAACTCCACCTGCGTTAGCTAAAATATCTGGTACTACAAATACCCCTTTGTCGACGAGAATATGATGGCCTTCAAGTGTCACAGGACCGTTGGCACCCTCTGCTATGATTTTAGCTTTAACATTTTTTGCGTTATTTTCATGAACAACCCCATCGATAGCCGCGGGCACAAGCACATCGCATTTAGAGGTGAGAAGTTCGTCGTTGGTAATAGAATCAGCTTCTTTATAACCTTTGAGGGTCCTATTTTTCTGATAGTATTCTTTTACAGCAGGAATATTTAATCCTTTTTCATTGTAAAGTCCGCTTCCAACATCGCTAACCGCAGTAATGCATAAACCTAATTCTTGAGCGCAAGTCGCTGCTGAAGCACCAACTTCGCCAAAACCTTGAATAGCAACTTTGATGTTAAAATCCTGCTTTATTTTCAAATGATTACAGGCCTCTTCAACAGAATACAAAACCCCGCGGCCTGTGGAAGTATTGCGCCCAAGACTGCCGCCAATTTCTATAGGTTTGCCCGTGACAACGCTTGGAACAGCATAGCCTTGTTCTTGACTATAGGTATCCATTATCCAAGCCATGGTCTGCGCATCAGTGCCGATATCGGGTGCGGGGATATCTCTATCAGGACCAATAAACGAAGATATTTCACTGGTGTATCGTCTTGTGAGCCTTTGTTTTTCAGAGCGCGAAAGTTTAGTTGCATTTACTCTGACGCCACCTTTTGCTCCTCCCAGCGGCAAACCCGCCAGAGCACACTTAAAGGTCATCAGCATGGCAAGGGCCGAAACTTCACTTAAATTGACTCCTTCGTGATATCTGATCCCGCCTTTGCATGGCCCCAGTGTAGAACTATGTTGAACTCGATATCCGTCAAAAACTTTAACTGTACCGTCGTCCATTCGAGTCGGTACACTGACTAGAATAGCTCGCTTTGGTTTCTTCAATCTCTCTAGAATGTTGGGATCGAGTTTCATGAGGCTTGCGGCCTCAGTGAGCTGCGTCAATGTATTCTGATAGAGATGACCTTCAATTAACCTGTCCATCTAATACTCCGGCGAAATTAAAACGAAATCCATTCTGGTTTCTGCAATTTAACATTGCAAGGATTTTCTGACATGGCTTAGAAATAGAGTATGGGCTTCCAATTTAAGAAAGTAACAGACGGCGAGTGCCTAATTGAGTCCACGACGGAAAAAGATGATGGGGTCGAATTTTTAGGCTGCATTCAAGAGGCATTGAAGTCTCTTTGTTTAAAAATTACAGTGGACATTACGAGTAAGCCTTCAAGCCTCGGCATGATCTTGCTTGACCTCATTAAGGTTCAAAGTGTCGTCAAACGTCAATATGGCGCTGTTACCATCGTTGGACTATCAGACAAGATCCCTGCACCATTTTTGGATCGAATTCGTCAGGCCGGCATCCTAATTGCCGCGCCGCACCAAAGAAAGGACGACTCCAGTGCGCCTCTCCCTTCGGGCATTCAAATGAGGGAGAGATTAGAAGAAATTAAAAAAGCTTTGAGCGATTCTATCCAACGGAAAAAATTTCTTGAGCGCGAGATGGGAAGTTATAAAGAGAGAATCAGTGAACTCAATAAGAATCGCGATTTGAAGCAGAACAATTCAAAACTAAACGAAAAACTTGTGAATTTAGATTTTGAATTGGCAAAGCTCAAAGATCAACGGGTAAAGCTTCAAAAAGATTTGATCCATTCAGAAAAAGAAATTAAGCCCGTAGAAGATGAATCAAAAAAGATCATTTCTGCAAATTTTGCCGAACACAAAAAGCAGATTGAACCGCTAGAAAGAAAAGTAGCAGATTTAAAAAAACAGAAAGAAAAGATCGAGGCTGATTTTAAGAAAAAAAACGAGGCAAGACAGACACAAATTGGTCAATTGGTGAGAAAAAACAAGCCTTCGGATTCTCCTTAAATGGCTCGCGTTTGCATCGCGCGCATCGATCGAATTGGTGATTTCGTTATTACTCTTCCTCTCCAGGAGTTCTGGCTTAAAAATCGTCCAGAAGATCAAATCGTTTGGCTCGCCCATAAGAATGTCGACTTTGTAACAAGTCATTTGATTAATAAAATTAATGTTAAGTTTATAAATACACCGGCTTCGTTTTTTGAAAAATTTAATCTTATATTTGAACTGCGTAGATGGATGATTCAAAATCGATTGGACGTTTTTTTGTCAATTCATGTGCCTTGGTGGGTCGCCCTAGCGGCTTTTTTGGCAAAAGTAAAAACTCGAGTTGGTTCCAAGTCTCAGTGGTATGCTTGGTTTTTCCTCAATAAACAGCTCAAACAAAATAGAAGTGAGTCGGTAAAACATGAATCCCAATACAATCTTGACTTGGCAGCATTTGCGTTAGACTTAGATCCTTCTGTTGCACACGTGAATCCTGTCAAGCTCAAGGCTAAGCCAATCGCGATTTCTAGTTGGAAAGAAAAATTGAGAAAACTTGATGTAAATCTTGAGAAATACGTCGTGATTCATCCTGGTATGGGGGAAAGTGCCCGTAATTGGCCTGGTGCAAATTATGCCGAACTGGCAAAAAAATTCGTCAAAATGAATTATTCAGTGATTGTTACGGGAAGTAAAATGGACGAGGATTTTATTATAAAAACTGAAATTCTTAGTATTGCAAAAGTTGTGAATCTGGTTGGAAAAACTTCTGGAGATGATTTATTGGCGGTTTTGGCACATGCCAAATTGGTAGTCGCTCCAAGCACAGGTGTCGCTCATCTTGCCGCTTCACTTGATGTTCCTGTAGCGGCCATCTACAGCCCAGTCCGTGTTCAAGCACCGCCAAGGTGGAGGCCCTTGGGGCCCAGAGTGAAGGTATTTGTGCCCGAAGTAAAATGCCCCGGTCATTTTCAATGCCTTGGTCCCCGATGTGAATATTTTGATTGTATGAGTCAGATTGGGGTGGATTCGGTTTTAAGCTGTGCTATGAAAGTACCATGATGCAGGGACAAGAAAAATTACTCTCTTTGGTTGATAAAATGCGAGGACGAAAGATCCTAATCGTTGGAGACGTGGGTCTTGATGAATATGTCATCGGGACCGTACGTAGAATCAGCCCCGAGGCTCCTGTGCCTGTCGTTGAAGTAGGAGAAGAAGACATGAGGTTAGGGCTAGCCAGCAACGTGGCGGCCAATATTTCTAGCCTCGGCGGAATTCCCTATTTGGTCGGTGCAATAGGAAACGATCAAACAGGCGAGATTTTTAAAAGCCTCTTACGTAAAAACAATTGCACATCAGAATGTCTCATAATGGATTCTAGCAGACCGACGACGAGAAAACTTCGTGTCATGGCGGGACAACATCATGTGGTGAGAGTAGACTTTGAACGCAAAAAATTTCTAACTCGCGAAGTTGAAGAGCGATTGATTGTTCAAGCAAAAAAAATGATCCCCTTATGTGATGGAGTCATTTTAGAGGATTATGCTAAGGGAGTTCTCAGTGGCCAAGTCATAACAGAAGTGATCAAAGAGGCTCATCGAAATGGAAAGGACGTCACTCTGGACCCCAACAAGACTACGCCTGTAGAATTATACAAAGGCGTGGATTTTCTCACACCAAATACCGAAGAAGCCTTCCTGTTGTCAGGGCTAAATATCGACGATCTTCGAAACCCTTCTGAAACACTCCATGAGGTAGGCGCCGAACTCTTAAAAAGGCTTGAGGCTAAGGCCGTCATCATTACCCGTGGCAAAGATGGAATGAGTGCTTTTGAAAAAAATGGTGCCCCCAACGGTACGCATATACCCACATTTGCAAAATCTGTATTCGATGTGACGGGGGCCGGCGACACGGTCATTGGGGCATTAACTCTTGGTCTCACTTCTGAATTTTCTCTTGAGGATTCGTGCCTCTTAGCCAACTACGCCGCAGGTGTTGTGGTGGGCAAAATAGGGTGTGTTTCTCCTACAACTGAGCAGCTTAAAGACTATATTCAGAGCCATCAAAACTAGGGTAAACCCAGCGTCAATTGGTTTGCGGCCTCAATGATGAAACTTCCAAGATCACAACTCCGGTGGTCTGATTTTCTGAGCCTTCTTGGATTTGGGGCTCGCACAAATCATTTCTTTGGTGACCATAAAACTTCAAATGAATATAATGTGGAAATGAACTATCACAATAGTTGGTCCCCAAAAGCTATCGATTCATTTGAAAGAGTTATTGCCGCGCACGGAGGTTGGGCATCTTGGGATAGTTTCGATTCAGTCACCATGAAATTAATAAAGTTTGACGGTTTTTTACCTTTTGTGAAAGGGCTCACTAAGACGTTCCAAGCTCCCAAAAGAATTATAGTCAGGCCAAAAATTAGACTTGTCGAGTTTGATTACGAAACCCATAAAGATATATTTTTAGATGGTCAATTGACATTTTCACCCGAAAAAAAGCTAGTTGTTGACGGAAGGACATTGTTCAAAAAAAAGACTTTCGAAAAATGGACTCCTGAGCACTCTCTTTATTTTTTCGGCTATGCTTGGGCAAATTATATAAGCTATCCATTTATTTTACCTAAATTTAAACTATTAGAATCAAAAACAGAAATAGCAACAGCTTGGTTTAGAATAGAATTTCCTGACAATTTTCATACACATTCTATTAAAAACACTATCGTCGGTGAAATGGGACGAAGGTATCGTCAGATCG
>JAHFAE010000001.1:28848-29284 GCA_023250675.1 Oligoflexia bacterium
TATTGGAAATATCATAGTGAAAACTTATTTGTTTCTATCACTTATGGTTCCAGGGCGCTCTCGACTCGAAAAAAATTGCGATAGCGCCCAAGATAGTTTGCGATTTAGATTTTAGCGCTCGGGAGAGGGGATGATTTCGAGTCTAAATTTTTGAAGGGTTTTGATCAAGATTCTCTTGTCTTCCTTGAAAAAATTCGACCAGAACTCAAATAATTTGAGACAAAAAATTAGGTTTTTGAAAATGTCTCAAAGAAAAAAATCTGTCAGATCTGCGTAATTCCTTTATAGATTTCGAAAGCTGCTTCTGGTACGGCGATCATCAACCACTCCTATAAATGGCATTGCATGCCAACAATCTTACAGACTATCAGGTGACAGACCTTGGTGCGAATTCTTGCATTCTTTCTTAACCAAAATCAGTGATTGCCCGGTGAAT
>JAHFAE010000001.1:29294-96888 GCA_023250675.1 Oligoflexia bacterium
CATTACCTATGTGGACAGGAATGCAAATATGTGGTCTTTGATTCCGATGTACAAGACGATTTGGATGTTTGAAGTAGCTCCCGAATCACAGGATAAATTTGAAAAAGTTTATGGATCTAAGGGAGATTGGGCAATGCTTTTCCGTAAGTCTGATGCGTATATAGGCTCCGAACTCTTTCGTAATATTAATGGCCTATCCTATGTCACAATAGACTCTTGGAAGTCGCCCCAAGACTTTGAAAATTTCAAGATTAAATGGGAAAAAGAGTATCATATCTTAGACCACGAGTGCGAGTGTCTAACCAGAGCAGAAACGCGCATTTTGTGATCATCATTCACTCCTATAAATGGCATTGCATGCCAACAATCTTACAGACTATCAGGTGACAGACCTTGGTGCGAATTCTTGCATTCTTTCTTAACCAAAATCAGTGATTGCCCGGTGAATATTATTTCGTTTGCAGTAGAGCTTGATGTTTTCTGCTAGTGGCTGGCCCCCTTTGGCAAATGGTAATTCGTGATGATATTCTAATTGAAACCTCGAACCACATTGTTTGTGATTCTCTGATTCTTTGAATACACACTGGCCTTTATCTCGTCTCCAAACAGCCCTTTTGACTTCTGAAGGGATATAACGTGAGTTTTCTTTGTTAGTTTGTTCTGCTGCCGACGTAGGAGTTTTTATCTTTTGATTATGGTGTTTTTCTACCGCCGACGTCGGAGGAGTTAAACCTTTGTCCTCAGTAGAACTTCTTCCTGATCGAGCTCTTGTTTCCTTTTCCTCAGGATCAAGCTTTTTTATGGCCATGTTTGTAAGTTCGTCTATGAGCTCAGAATAAGACATATTGGGATACTTATGAGATAGTAGCCCTCTAAGTTTATCTAATTTTGAAATGACTTTTTCGTTAAGAATCACTTTAATTTCTATGTGGTCAGCAGTGACTTGACGCGTAGATTCATTTAAGCTCACTTGTTCAGGGAATATTTGGAGTAGGGATATTTTCGCATTTCTCGCCGATTTGTTTTTCACAAGATCCATTACCTTCTTTTTTTCTTCACGTGGGAGTCTCTTAGATTTAAGTTTTTCTTCTCTTCTAATAAACACATGTGCCTGAACAATATTTGAAAGAGTAAGGCTGCCATCCCTAATTTCTGCTTCAGCTTCTGGGAAATCGCGAATGAGCCGACTAGCCGAAATACGCCTATTGGCAGCAGATTCTTCAAACCCAAGTTCTTTTGTGATGTACTCAAAAAGGGAGCCAAAATTCAATTTAAGATAGAGTCTTCTTTTTTCTACTTCGCGAATCAAGTTAATAACTTCAAGAGTTAAATTTCGCTCTTGTTTTGATTTTTCTTTTATTAGATTTAATAACTCTAAGTCAGAAAGGGAGTTGGGCGCCATGGTTTGCTCCTTTTGAAAAGTGTCAGATCAAGTCAAAATAAGTACAGCTAATTTAGCAATCACCCTACCACAGGTTTTCAACCACTCACCAAAAGCGCTACCAGGCTGTTACAGACAAGTTTATAAAATTTCCGAGAAAAAAGTTGCGTTTACGAAAATAGCCGCATCACTAAACACTCTGCGAAGTAATAGACTTATGTTTTAGGATGAGCCGAGGAAATTCACCAAAAACTCTCCAAGAGAAATATTTTAAAAAATGAAAATAATTTTTTTGATCTTTAATTCGAAAATCCATCGTCGGACATTCAATTTAAAAATAATTTTGACAGACTAATAAAATTTTGTTTGTGAAGTTTTTAATGAGACAGTGCTTTAATTAGACTGCTTTTAGCTTCTCAACTTGCCATAATCCCAATTCTACAATTTGTGCAAACGCCACCTATTCGGGGCCGCCGCCGCGAGACCTTCATGGGTCTCGGCGGACGGCGATCAACACATACGCCTACTGAGAATCAAGTGGCCTGCAACAAAGTAATTGATTGGGCGGCTGGCCGGGACTTCCTGAAAGGTCCCACGGCTGCCGCCCCCCGGAAAATGAACTCGGTAGGACACGGTTTAGAGCCAGCTTCCCCAAGGCCACCTATGTGGCCCTTCTGCAGTACCAACTCAATAGGATAGAAACTAACGACGGTTAGTGGTTCGTGTACTATTGCGCGACGGGACGGGATGGGAACGGAAGTGAACGGATCTTTGGATCTCCTAGCGAAAATACCGTATTTATGGTAGTCTGCGTACCTGCGTTATGAAGAATTTTTACGATTTTACCTTAAAGGAATTACAAATTTATTTGGCTCAATTTGGCAAAGAAAAGTTTCGTGCCGAGCAGCTTTTTCGATGGGTTTATCAAAAAGGTGAAACCGACGTTAGCGAAATGTCCAATTTGTCCAAAGGATTTAGAGACGAAATCGAAGGCCTTTTAGAATTTAACCTACCTCGGGTTCAGCAGCAGCTTGACAGTTTAGATGGCACTCGAAAATTTTTGATGGAAGTTGAAAGTGAGAAAACCGTTGAATCTGTCCTCATACCAAATGGAGATAGGCTGACCCTTTGTGTATCCAGCGAAGTAGGTTGTGCAATGGGTTGTCGATTTTGTTTCACTGCAAAAATGGGCCTCATGCGAAGACTTCATGCCTACGAAATTGTAGGTCAATTCATAAATGCTGCAAAATCTCTTGATGATGGTCGGCGCATAACGAATATTGTTTTTATGGGGATGGGTGAACCTCTCGACAATGTCGAAAATGTAACAAGGGCCATTGAAATTCTTCACGACCAGCGGGGAATTGCCTTTGCCTTAAGAAAAATTACCGTATCTACGAGCGGTATAGTTCCCCAAATTCATCGAGTCGCCCAAGCTGGTGTGCGATTAGCTGTGAGTTTAAATGCTACGACCGACGAAATCAGAGATAACGTAATGTCTATCAATCGCAAATATCCTCTCAATGAACTCTTAGATGCGTGTAAGGAATACGCCAAAGAAACTGGAGAAATGATTACGTTTGAATACGTATTATTAAAAGGAGTTAACGACTCTCTAGATGATGCTCGTCGGATTGTTAAATTGACAAAAGGTATTCCAAGCAAAATCAATCTCATTCCTTTTAACGAACATCCAGGGTCAGGTTTTGTACGACCAGCGAGTCAAGAGGTCGCTGAATTTCAGAGTTTATTAATGAAATTAGGAAAGCATGTTCTCGTTCGTCGCACAATGGGGAGGGATATTTATGCGGCGTGTGGACAACTTCGGTCTGAAATGGAAAAACATCCAGAAAAAATGGCAATTCATTAGACCCTCACGTCTCGATCAGTTATAAAAGGATCCTAAAATCGGAGATCATAAAAATGGGCAAAATTCTAGTAGTAGGTAGCCTTGCTTATGACAGTTTGACAACTCCTGCAGGTAAAGTTCAGCGAGTTCTTGGGGGCAGTGCGAATTATTTTGCAATGAGCGCTTCATTGTTTGCACCAGTGCAAGTAGTTGGAGTTGTAGGCGACGATTATCAATCAGAGCACAAACAAATGCTTGTTAATCGGGGAGTTGATGTCAAAGGAATCGAGCACGTTCGCGGAAAAACCTTTCATTGGGAAGGAGCTTACGGAAATGACTTAAACGAAGCAAAATCACTTAAAACAGAGCTAAATGTATTTGAGTATTTTCATCCCAAACTACCCAGTGGATTTGATTCGTCGGAATATGTATTTTTAGCGAATATTGACCCCATTCTCCAGGCGGAGGTTTTAGCACAAATTTCTAAACCTAAGCTCATTGTGGCAGATACGATGAATTTTTGGATTCAAACCAAAATATTGGATTTGAGTGCTATGTTAAAACGAATTCACATTCTGCTCATCAATGAAGGTGAAGCAAAACAATTAACTCAAACGAGTAACGCGGTAGCAGCTGCTGAAAAAATCGTTGAAATGGGTCCAAAGAGTGTTGTTATAAAAAGAGGCGAGTACGGATTCTTGCTTTATTCTATGGGGAAGTGTTTTGCTCTTCCCGCGTATCCGCTGAAAACGGTTATTGATCCGACTGGGGCAGGAGATACATTTGCGGGTGGATTCATGGGATATCTTGCAAAATTTGATCTTGCCGGAAACTTAGGTGCATTGAAAATGGCATCAGTTTATGGAACTCTCATGGCCAGTTTTACGGTTCAAGATTTCGGCTTGAGAGCCTTAGAATCCTTGACCATGAACCAGTTTGAAAGAAGACATTTAGAATTTCGAGAGATTGTCTCGGTGAACGTCTAGGGACATTGGTCGAAATATAAATTTGTAATAAGCTAAAAACATCAATCTTCTAAAACCCTTAGTCACGATTCCCGATAAGAAATTTGACATGAAATCACCAAAGAAACGCGATCTTGCAAAAGATCTTGTGGACTTCCTGCTCACTGAAGAAGATCAAGGCAAGGCCGTGCCAAAAAAAGACGCATCTGAAGATTCCTCAGAAATGCCGACAGCGCAAATCTCATTAGAGCCTCCTGAGTTTGATTTGAATTTAGGCGATGAAAAAGTGCCAGAAGTCAACTTTGTCAATCCAACATCGAAAGCGCAAGAGTTGACGAAACCTTTGCCTGCAAAAAACTTTAAACTTAAACCCGCGAAGCCCGAACCAGCCAAACAGGAGCCTTCAGAAGAACCAACTTACGATGTCTCAAAGGAATCTGCCAGAGACCGTAATCAAACTGTAAAAATAGAATCAAGCGTAGAAAAGGTTGTGCCATTTAAAAATGGACCGCAAGCCATACCAACTTCAGGAAGGGGTAAACAAATTCTCAATGAAGTAAATGCTTTAGCGGGAAGTGTGGAAGCCATAAGGGTAGCACAGGGGCGAATCGTCGCGGTCGAAAAAGAAAAGGATTACTTTAGAAACGAGTCAGAAAAGCTTCTTGTGGCTTCAGAAAAATACCAACATCATGTTTTTGAATTAAAAGCCAAACTTGAAACTCTAGAGAGAAAGCACAAGGAAAAAGTAGAAATTTTAGAAGAAGAAAAATTGGTTCTTAAAACACGGCTCGCGGTTCGAGAGACAGAATTGGGGCAACTCAAAAGTGATCATGTTGACTTTCAATCTCGTTTTCAAAACGAGGTACGTAAAGTCAGGGTGAGAGAACGGGAACTTGAAAATCGTTATGAATTATTAAAGGCCGAAGAATCGGCACTCTTACAAACTAAAGATGAAACCATATTGCAATTGAAGCGTCAGCTCGAACAGCTCCATTTTGAAATTGAAAATTTTAGAGTTAAATCAGCAGATTTAAATACTAAGATAAACGATTTTCACGATCGTAATCACAAAACGGTAAAAGCATTAAGACTGGCACTTAACATTTTAGAAATAGGAGACGGCGATGATCCTAAAAAGGCAACAGGATGAGAGAAAACCGAATCATTTTTCTTGATGATGATCCTAAAACAGGTCAACGTCTAAAGCGAAGTCTGGAAGAGAAGGGGTTTAAGATTGTTGAACCCCAAGACATGAACGAGGCTAGCCTCGAAGTCATTCATAATGGCGCAGAGCTTTTCATTCACGTTGCCCATAAATCTAAAACTTACTGGAGTCTATGTGAGGACTTTTTCAAGCATTTTCCGCAATTTTCAAGCATTCATTTTGCCAGTGGCCCTGAGTCCGAAGAATATTTAAAGAAAATGAAAGGACCGTTTCATCATCGAATGCGTCACCTTATGCCTGAAAAGGAATTTCTAAAAAAAGTTAGAAAACTCATATTCTTTAACAGAATTCGTCGTGAAAATCTCCTTTTGAAGAAAACTTTGGAGCTCAATCAGCAATCTGAAAAATTATTTTCCACCTTAGATCTCGAAACTTTAAAGAAAGAGTTTGTAGAATTTTTTAAGACTCAATCTAAAGGTGAGAATGCCTTCTTTCTGGTTCCTGGTTATTACGGTTATCTTATTAAAGAGGGCTGGAATGTCACCCCCATTCAAGCTCATGGGGACAAAATTAAGAAGCAAAAATATAGTGTTGTGTCGGCTGTTCCGTGTGACGAGCAAGAATTAGCTGATATTTTTCAAACTGCTACAGATTTTTTACCTACGGGTTGGGAATTGCATAAGAATAAATTATTTATTAAACGTCAAGGGCAAATGAAATGTTCTGCATGGATTCTTCCCATTATAGGGCATGAATCGGGTCGAATATTTGGGCATATTCTCATCACTAACCCCATTTTTGATAAAGAATCAGTTATGATGAATGCCCTCCCCCATATGATGAAAGTGCTTGGGAGACATTTTGAACACGTCAATAGCTTTTCTGATGCGAAGAGTCTCAGTTACATCGATGATCTCACTGATCTTTACAATCAAAGATATTTGCGACTAATTTTGGACAAAGAAATAGATCGATGCCAACGAACAAATTCATGCTTTTCAGTTTTATTTATGGACATTGATCATTTCAAAAGAGTTAATGATAGCCGGGGGCATCTTGTAGGAAGTAAACTTCTCGTGGCGCTTTCAAAAATATTGCATGCCAATATCAGAACTTCTGACTATGGATTTAGATACGGGGGAGATGAGTTCCTCCTTGTTCTCGTAGGCACTGGTAGCGAAACGGCATTGACTGTTGCAGAAAGAATTAGAAAACGGGTTGAAGAGGCTACATTTGATATAGAAGGCGTAAAAATTAAAATGACATTAAGTGTAGGAATCGCCACCTATCCAGATCACGCGTCTTCGAGGGATCAAATTATAGAGATTGCCGATAAAGCGATGTACAGCGGCAAGAGTAAGTCTCGCAATATTGTCTACGTAGCAAGTTGAAAAATGAGAAAAATAAAGCTTGTTGTCAGTGATTTTCATCTGGGAAAAGGACAAGTCCTACGTGATGGTTCACTCAATATTTTTGAAGAATTCTATTATGACGACAAGTTTACTGAATTTTTAGACTATTACTCAACGGGCGAATTTGAAAATGCCGAAGTTGAACTCGTTATTAACGGCGATTTCTTTAACCTTCTGCAGACTGACTATAAGGGGCATTTTACTACGGTTTTGACCGAACCTATGGATCTCCACAAAGTAAAATCTATTATAGATGGACATCGTATTATATTTGAAGCCCTAAGACGGTTTGCCTCTAGAGCCAATAAGCGGATCACCTATATTGTTGGTAATCATGATCAAGGGATGCTTTGGCAAAAGACTCGAGAATATCTCGATGAGTTCTGTGGCACACGAATCAATTACAAGAACATAGTCTATTTTTTTGATGGGGTACATATTGAGCATGGCCACCAGCACGAAGCGGCAAATCGTATTGACCCGAAGAAATTTTTCCTAAAACAGAATTTACCCGAGCCGATTTTAAATCTACCTTGGGCTTCTCACTTTTTTGTCAATTTTGTATTGAAAATAAAAGAACAAATGCCCTATGTAGATAAAGTAAGGCCATTTCACTCATTTATTCGTTGGGGACTTATTAACCAATTTGGTTTTTCTATAAAAACCATTTTTCGACTATTATGGAATCTCATTGTCAATGGCTTGGGTCGAGATTATCGTCGGCAGCGTTTTTCGTTAAGAACAAATCTACAAATTATAAAGGAAAGTGCTATTTTTCCTGATCTAGAGAATTCTGCACGTAAAATTCTAGCCGATGACAGGGTGCACACCGTAGTTTTTGGTCACACACACGTTTACCTCTATCGACAATGGGGTAATAACAAAGAGTATATCAATACAGGAACGTGGACAGAGATAACAAGTCTTGATATTGCAAACTTAGGAAAAATAACAAAGCTGACCTATGTTCTTATTGAATATCCCAATGAGGGTGGTCGGCCCAGAGCCAGACTCAAAGAGTGGCGTGGGCATTATCGAGTTGAGTTTGACGTTGCAATTTAACATCAGCATAAAAATGGAGATCAGATGATTTTCAGCCAAGAACAAGAAATGTTAGCAAAAACCGTCCGCGATTTCGCCGAGAAAGAGTTAGCACCTGGTGCAGCCACAAGAGACGAAAAAGAATCATTTGATCGAGAGCTTTTTGTAAAACTCGGTGAATTGGGATTATTGGGGATAACAGTTCCAGAACAATATGGTGGGTCTGGATTAAATGCCACCGCTGCCACAATTGTCATGGAAGAACTCGGTGCTGTTTGCGCTTCTACTGCCTTGTCCTATCTCGCCCATTCTATGCTGGCGGTGCACAATTTAAGTGTAAATGGGAGTGAAGACCAAAAAAAGAAATATCTTCCTAAATTATGTAGCGGAGAATGGATCGGTGGCATGGGAATGACCGAACCTGGAGCGGGAAGTGACTTGCTGGGAATGAAAACCAAAGCCGAAAAAAAAGGAAATGTCTATTTACTCAACGGGACAAAGACTTTCATTACTAATGGGTCGGTTGGAGATTTTTTTCTGTGTTATGCACGAATTGGTTCAGAGAAAAAAGCGATTGGAACCTTTTTAGTAGAGAAAAGTTTTAAGGGCTTTAGTGTAGGCAAAAAACTTCACAAGCTTGGCATGCGGGCTAGTCCGACGAGCGAGCTAGTTTTTGAAAACTGTGAAGTGCCAAAAGAAAACTTAGTGGGCCGCGAAGGTGAAAGTGTGGGCCACATGATGCGAAACCTCAATATTGAAAGGGTAACCATTGCTGGAATTAGTAATGGAATCGCTCGCGCGGCTTTGGATTTTTCAAACAAGTATTCTACACAGAGGCGGCAATTTGAAAGACCCATTGGCCACTTTCAGATGGTACAAAAGATGATCGCAGACAACTTTTCTCATTACATGGCAAGTCGTGCCTTGACGTTTCATTGTGCAAAACTTGTGGATGATCAAAAAGGTTCAAACCTGATGGCTGCCGCTTGCAAAGTATTCGCTGCTGAAATGGCCACGAAGGTAGCTCTTAACGCTATACAAATTTTAGGTGGCTACGGTTATACCAAAGAGTATCCAGTAGAACGCTTTATGAGAGATGCAAAACTTATGGAGATCGGCGCTGGAACTAGCGAAGTCATGCGCCTGATTATAGCCCGCGATCTATTAAAAGAAATCGATTCTAGCTATGACTGGTGATTTATTAAATTTTGATCCTGGTAATGTGAAATCTGAAGCTGAAGATAAAATTCTTCAAGCATTAGAGTCCATCAGAAATGCTGGAGAGGCCCAGAAGCCCGATATGGGTTGGGTCGGACTCCCATTTGAAATCAAATATATTAAAATGGTTCAAAATTGGAAGAAAACAGTCAGCAAAAAACAATTAACACTATGTGTATTAGGCATAGGCGGTAGTAGTCTCGGCGCAAAAGCAGTTTATGATTTTTTGATGCCAGATTCGAAAGTTCTGTTTTTTGACAATATTGACGGAGATTGGTTTCAGAAAAGACTAAAATCAATTGATTTTGAAGACTGCCATTTTCTGGCCATTTCGAAAAGTGGTGAGACATGTGAGACTTTGTTTCAGCTCGAACACGTTTGCCAAGAATTGAAGGCGAAAAAATTAGCATTTGGAAATCACATTACGGTGATAACAGAGGATAAATCGAGCCGTTTAAAAAGCTTTTGTGAAGAGTTTAGTTTGAGATTTCTCCCAGTTCCCAATGATGTGGGGGGACGTTTTTCTGTCTTTTCGAATGTGGGATTGGCGCCTCTGGTTTGGGCCGGTGTTCCAGCCCGCAAATTATTTGAAGGCGCCCTTTGGGCTTCAAAACAAAAGAAACTGGTAGCTCAAATTGCCAGTTTTTATTTGAAATCTCTTTCTAGAGAAGAGTGGATCAACGTGCTCTGGATGTATGTTGAAAACTTGAGAACCTTTGGTCTTTGGTTTGAACAGCTTTGGGCTGAGAGTTTGGGCAAATCACTTGATCACTCAGGGAAGCCTGCGCCTCGTGTCAGTACACCTATGACGTGCATTGGAGCCACTGACCAACATTCTTTGCTCCAACAATTTACGGAAGGGCCCAAAGACAAGAGTTTTCTTTTTATTCGAAGTCACGGCAGTGAAACCTCAAAAGAAATTAAAAAACCTATTTCTCAAGCCTTGGAATTTACTAAAAATCACAGTGTTGGTAAATTGCTTGCCATTGAAGCCCAAGGTACTCAGAAAAATTTGGATGACTTAAATCTGCATACGGCACTACTTACAATAAATAAAAACGATGTCTATACCATTGGTGCTTTAATCTATCTCTTTGAACTAGTTGTTGCAACGTTGGGAGAAATATTAGAAATCAACGTTTATAACCAGCCAGGTGTGGAAGCCGTAAAAAAATTCACTTTGTCCGCTCTTGGCGGCTCGCGTTAGCTTTGTAAACTTGTTTAAAAAAGTCGCGCCTTTTATAATAACTCTATGTCGGAAGAAAGTAAGTTAGATAAAACAAGCGTCGTTGACGGAGATACACTTAAAATTAGGTTGGACGAAGTCCGTAAACGGCCTCCCGCATTGATTTTACTCATGGGCCCCACAGGCCTAATTGGTAAACAATGGCCTATTGATAAGAACGAAATGTACATTGGCCGAGATATTAGTTGCGATGTGCAAATCGATGAAAAAAGCCTAAGTAAAAAACACGCAAAAATCGTCAAAAGCCAAGATGAAGTGTCTATCATTGACCAAAAATCAACAAATGGCACGGAAATCTGCGGTGTAAAGCTAGAGCCCTTCGTCCCGTTATTATTAAATAATAACGATAGTATTAAACTTGGGAACATTATTTTTAAATTTGCCGAACAAGGTGCTTTAGATTCTGTTATGACAGCCATAAATTTTGATCGTGGCAATATGGATGGCTTGACTCAAGTTCTAAATAAGGCCGCCATTCTGCGAAACCTGGATGAGAGTTTTAAAAAGGCCCTGCTCACAGAGACCAATTTGTCCCTTATCGTTTTTGATTTAGACCACTTTAAGAAAATTAACGATGCTCATGGTCATCAATGCGGCGACTACGTGTTGAGAGAAGTTTCTAATGTGGTCAAAAATCAACTTATTCGCTCAGGTGACACTTTTGGCAGGTACGGGGGCGAAGAATTTGTCATCATTTTATACGGCAGCTCACTCCAGAGAAGTTGCGATGTGGCAGAACGTATCCGTGCGACTATCGAAAAACACGATTTTGTTTTTGCCGCGGAAAAAATTCCAGTAACGGTTTCTCTTGGTGTTGCGTCACTGGATGGCAATATGAAAGGTCCCGAAGCTCTGTTCGCAAAAGCTGACAAAGCAACTTATGTGAGTAAGGGCGCCGGGCGCAATCGTGTCTCCACTATTTGAAGTTCCTCAAACCTTTGAACAAAATCTCGAAAGTAGACTTAATTTTTTTACCTATTCGTTAAAAGAACCGGCAAGGTTGGCTGAGGCGATTCGAAATCTTTCTAATCTTTTCATAAAGGGCAATGTAACTGAAAATTATTGGAAAGACGCAAATCACCGAGCGTCTTACTTAAGTTATTTTTCTGTTTTAAATTTTGTCAGAGATAGTGCAGTATTTCGAGAAGCGGCGAGACTTGGTTTTCTTTCAGAAGCTAAGAAAATTGCTGATTGGGGTTGTGGGGCTGGAGCAGCCACCTGGGCCGGGTTGACAGAACTCAATGAAAGTTTTTCTGGCGAAATTTGCGGAATAGACAAAAGCGCTGAAGCTCTTGAAGAGTATTCTCATTGGTTGACACTTTTTAGAGTAAAGCCCTCAGCCAAGAAGTTAGAATTAAAACAACTTACCAACCATGGGGCCGATACGCTGATCTTAAGTTACGTATTAAATGAGGTGGATTCTTGGCCCGAAATACCGTTGGGTGTTCAAAGGCTCGTTATCATGGAGCCGAGCACCAATCAAGCCGGTCGACGACTTTTGGAGTGGCGTCAAAAATTCTTAAATGAGGGTTGGTTCGCCTGGGCCCCGTGTACTCATCAATACGGATGTCCACTTATACTCAACTCGAGCAAAGATTGGTGCCACCATCGAGTCCATTGGATCAAACCCCAATGGTTTTTGGAGCTCGAAAAATTCTTACCAATGAAAAATGATACTTTGACCGTCAGTTATTTGTTGATTTCGAGGCAACCCCCGCCATCTAATCTAAATGGTTTGGCTCGCGTAGTAGGGGATGAGCAAGAAGAAAAGGGTAAGACCCGGCAAATGATATGCCGGGGACCTCAAAGGGAATTCTTGAGTTGGTTGCATAGAACTCAAATTTCTCTAAAAATGAAAAGGGGAGATTTGCTCCAAATCGGGAAGGTCGACCAAAGATCAAATGAACTTCGTGTTAACGACGCAAGTGAAATACAAAAGATTGAAAACTAACAAAATAGGGACCTGGATAAACTTATTGAGGTAATATGAAATCAATTATTTTTTTAGCAGGTGGAATTGTCTTAACGGCATTAATTTACTTCTTGTTAGGAACCGTTGAAAAAGTGGGTTACCAAAGAGTTATCCAAGAAATGGGGATGGTAATGGCTGTCTCTCTCATCATTTCTTTTGGAATAGCAAAACTGAATATTAGAGCTGGAGTTTTGGTAGGTTGTTTACTAATATTTTTCATGATTGATCTCATAACTTTTTTACCAAAACTTTCAAATATGACGGATCAAGAAAGACAATGGTTGCCTATGGCGGTGTTGATATACCCCATTTCCGTTTCGCCGGCTGTTATAGGAATTTGTATGGGTGCAATTCCACTATTTCGAAAGAAATTGGCCAAACTAAATGCTTCATAGGAATTCGAGGCTAAATGGTAAATAATGGCTAGGGCCTAAGGTTGAATTCTAATAAGTTGGGCGTGGTCGCATTTTCCAAATTCTTCAATATTTGAAAATTCGGGAAACGCTCGAAATTCAATATTGTCTCCGGTCTTTACGCCGGCAAACCCTGTGTCTTCGGCCCTGCAAACAAGTCCATCTGAGCAAACAATAGAAAACTTATTCATCTGCTGGCCGGATCCGTTAAGAACCATTCCCTTCATAAATGTTTCAACTCTTTTGACCTGGCATTTCACTTTGTAGCTAAAAATGATGGATAATCCCTTTGGAAATTGAAAAAACATCAGTACCAAAGTCAGAGGGATGATTATTACAATGGCTGAAATCCAAAATTTCCACGACATGGTTTCGATGTAATATCAACTATTTGAAAAAAGCCAGTTTTTAGAGAATTCAAAATATTTAACCCCCCAGAGATATAACGCAACACACTATAATCCTTGGGGTTTTTTAACTCTTGCAAAAATTTGGTGCACCGATAGGTATGGAGTTAGGTTTTTTTATTAACCGATTAGCTGAAAGTCTGTGTCAGACGTAAGGCTAGGATAAAAACGGCCGATGAAAGCAGATTTAGACCTGGTCAAAGAAGTTAAACATGGCGACAAATCCGCTTTTTCAGAGCTTGTGCGAAGGCACCAGAAAGCTCTCTACAGATTGGCTTTGCGATTTGCCAAAGACCATGGAACAGCTGAGGATATTGTGCAAGAGAGTTTTGTTAAGGCCTATCAAAAGATAAATTCGTTTGAAGAGCGAAGCAGTTTCAAAAGCTGGCTGTTTCGGATCGCAATTAATACTAGTAAGAACAAGCTCCGTGGTCCCAGTCAATCCGAAGTCGATATCGAAGATGTGACACTGTCGGTTGATGCTAAAATTGAAAGTGATTTTGAATTTAAAGAGACTCAAAACTTTGTCTTAACCGAAGTCGAAAAATTGCCAGAAAGGCAAAGGACTGCATTAACATTAAGAGTTTTCGAAGAAATGAGTTTTCAAGAAATTGCTACGATTATGAATTGCCCCTACGATACTGCGAAGGCCAACTATCGCCACGCTGTATTAAAAATCAAAAAAATTCTGGCTGATCGTCAGGTGTTTGATGCTGGAGGCGCAATGTCATCAGAAAAAATTTCAAACTCGACCATTAACTCTGAACCGAATGGAGATTGAGAAGTGTCAATAGAACGTATGAAAAAAAGAGATGAACATTGGCGATGCCGTGTCAGTTCTGACCTTTGGTTAGATTATGTAGAGGGAACTCTAGATCAAGAACTCTTCGAAGATCTAACCCGACACAAAAACTCTTGCGCACACTGCGAGAAGAATTTCATGGAATTTCATTTTGTTCGGCAACAACTTAAGGGACCAGTAAAAGATCTTCCCGATGATTTATTTTTTAAGAAATTAGAAAAAAACATTATGGCATCAGTGGAGAAAACCCATCCCGAAATCATAGTTCCCATGGGGCAAAGACATCTCAAAACCGTGGCTATGGCGACGGCGGCCATGCTCATTCTCATTGTCGGAATGCCCTATTTGCTACCTAAAATGGACTCGTTATATTCGTGGAGCGGTTCAAAGAAGATTTCCCGTTTAACCAGCTCCGAAGATCAAATGATTTGGCAAAATGCCTCAGGAGATCCTGCACTTTTTGGTGGTACAATAACAAGTCATCAGGACTCAGATGATTTCGTGCTGGATGCTGCGGCAGAGAAATTGAGCCGCATGTCTGACACAGACGCACGGACGGCGCTCGATAAAATGAAATAGGAGAACGACGAGATGTTGCACCTGGGTTTTAGACACCTGCTGATTGGATCAGTCGTAGCAGTTCTCTATTCTTCAACGGGTTTAAATGCACAAAATTCAGTAGAGAAAACCGAAAAGATGCGCCAAAGACTGGAGCAACTTTTTATCTGGCGAGTCTCTGATCGGTTACGATTGACCCCGGAACAAGAAAATCATTTCTCCAGTCAGTTTAAAAAACTCACCGAAGATCGAGCAAAACTTTCTCAAAGTCTCGAATCACTTTTGGACCAGATTGAGAAGAAAAAAGTAAACAAGAAGGAGTCAGCGACCCTTTTAACTGAATATAAAGCTCAGTTGAAAAAATACAATCAATTTCAAAATGAAGAGTTAGATTCCATGGGAAAAATTTTTGATTCGTCAAAGATGATAGACTACGTTCTTCTCAAGCGTGAAATGACTCTTAAATTTAAAGATGTCCTAGTCCAAGGTTCCCAGGCTAAGGCAGGGAATTCCCTGTTAAAAGAACCAGAAATAATCCAGGAAAAGTAATTCAACTAACCGTTTTGTTGCCCCAGTTGTCATTATTATAGAAGACAAATGCGACAAGGGGGATCTATGAAAAAACTACCACTTCTATTAATCGCCAGCACAGCAATTCTTATTATGAGCTCAAAAGGTAAAGCCGAAGAAACTAAGGAAATCGAAGTTCGAAATCCAACGGCAACTGACCAAGTATTTACTCCCGAGTATTTAGACCAGATCAATGCAGAACGCCAAGCGGCCAATGCGCAAAGACAACAAGATAGTGAACGCCATCAGAAGATGCTTGATTTTTACACTCGTCAACGTTGAACGGGGAGGGTGTTTATGGGTGATATGTTGCAAGTTTCTCTCTGTAGTATTTTATTTGGTGTTATTGGATTCAAAATGGTCGAACTTTTTTGGGCGTGGTTTAGGATTTATTGAACAAACTCTTGAAGTTCTTTTGCAGGATCGGTAGATTTTTTTATTTCTTTAAAATGACTTATGAATTTGGGCCAATCTCGCCCCAGTTTGTCGAAGGCTTTTTGAAAAAGGGTGAGATCTTGATAATACGTTTTGTAACTCAGAAAAACGGCATTGTTGAGTTTTTGTTTTGAAAAATTCTTAAATGTCGCTGATTTAAGTTTTAGACTGCAAGACTGATCAAAGTTTGATTTTATAAGGGCGAATGTCTTATCTCGATCGTCCATGAGAGTGGCTGAGCCCTTGTTTTCTGAATAAAATTTTTCCAACTTTTTGATTTCATCACTTATAAATTGGCTGAAAATTTTGGAATCTTCTGAAATAAGATGGGCCTTGGCAATATTGGGAGAATCTCCGCCCTCTGTTTCCTCATAGAAAGACTCCATACCTTGATTGCCTACAAATGTGGCGAGTCTTTCATTAAAGTCCGCATTGTTTTTAATGTATAAAGTTGCATGAGTTGTTTCATGAATAACCGTTTCTACCAAATCATGGTCGTCAAAAGCCGTCATGCTTGACAATAGGGGGTCTGAAAACCAGCCCAGGGTTGAGTAGGCACTGACACCTCTTTCCATAACATCTAAATTTTGATTTTCAAGGGCGGCTTTCTCGTCGTCAGCATCGGTTTTTTTAAAAAAGCCTTTATAGGGAACTTTACCTACAATAGGAAAGCTCCAAGTAAAAGCTTCTAAGCGATCTTTGTAGCTGGCCGTAACTGCGTAGACTACGTATTTGTCATCGAGTAAAACAAATGTTTCGTAATTGTTTGTGTGAATCAGAGAGAGCTTTTGTTCTGCGTATTTTTTGACCACAGAGATAAGTCTAATCTTTCGTTTCGTCTCATCATCTATATTGGGATCTTTCAGAGCATCTTCAAAACTTCTTCTTTGTGAGAGAAGCTTAATTTGATAGTAACTAGATTTAACCAAGTATCCGAGTTGGCAACTTGGTAAAAAAAATATGAAAAACGAATAGATAAGAATTTTTTTCGTCAAAATAAAAAACTCACGCCCGCATTAGCTGAAAAATCGTAAGTCACCGGGTTTCGATCATCGCCGGGAAGGGGGCTCGAAGAAACATCAACGCCCGTCTTAATAGCAAATTGCTGGCCAATCATTATTTTAAACCCAATTCCTGCTGTGGGAGCAATGCCTTGGCTATTGACTGAACTTGTTCCACCTAAGACAGGATCAAAATACCTGAGACTTTTAACAATGTATGAAGCTCCTGCCTTAAGGTAAGGTTTAATAACGCTTTCCCTATTGGCCATAGTCACTAAGAAATCAACCCCGTAGGCGGTAAAAGTTTGATAGGCGGTGTATTCAGGAGCTACTTGGTTGGCATCTCCCCTTGTAAAACTTAGCTCAAGGGCACTGAGTTCCCAGAAGTAGTAGGCCAGTCCAAATGTGCCGCTCTCCATGGCTGTAGAGTGAGTGGAATCATAATAAGTTTTTCTATAGTTACCTGTGGCGCTTATTTCAAAGATCCCTGCTTGAGCAAATGATGACAGTAGCAAAAGTACCGGGAGTAAAGCCAGAACTTGGCGCATACAAATAGGTTAACAGATGCTCTTAAGCAAATCAGTGATTTTCAAAATTCGTCCAGTTTTTAGTCGAGAATTTATAATTGAACAAAAAACCAGAAAAATGATGCAAAGCATTAGTAGCTGGGGCGGTATGTAGGTTGCAGTTCAAACTGATAACAGCTCATCGGAAATATAAATTTTAGAGATCCGGGTGGGCCTTCAGGTTGGGGGATTCAAATGAAAAACTTATTAAGAGCCATAGTTACATTAATTCTTGTTGTCTTTCCTTTTTTGGGATGTACAAACGCTATAGCAGGTACCTTTGGGCAACAAAGTCTTGTCATTCCAGTTGTGGAATCACCCGTTGGTAATGAAGTCTTTGCTCCTGACCCAGTGAATACTCCCGTGGGATCAGAAACTCCACCTCCCCCTACTGATAGTAATAACGGTTCTGTTGGATCAGAGATTCCGCCACCAGCTCCTTCTCCAACAAATGGCGAAGGGCCAGTCGCAACCAATCCGCCTCCTACTGAACCACCGACTACTGAACCACCACCAACTTCCGAACCGCCTCCTGCAACTGACCCGAATCCTCCACCTTCAGACCTAACGATGTGCCCAAAGGATTTCGAAATGACGCCGATCTTCGCTGATACTATGAGTATTTCAAAAAATGCTCGGGATTTAAGGTTTCATAAATATATGGGGAATATCGATATACTCGAGGCTAAAGAAGTGGAACTTGAAAAGGTCACAGGTAATGTGAACATTCATTTTGCTGACGAGATTGAAAAGGCCCATAAAGTAATTGGTGATATGAGCCTTATTGGTCGCAAGATTGGTCATCTTCACCAAGATAGTGGTGAAGTGGCGCTTAATTCTCAAAAGCTAAAGCACATTCATAAACTCAACGGTGATCTTGTAGTGGTTGCGCGCAAGATAGACCATATAGATAAGGTCAGAGGAACAGTTTGTGTCAGCAGCCAAAAAATTAAACACATCCACCAAGTCAAGGGTTCGCTAACCGTTATCGGCCGCGGAGAAAATGGTAAAAAAAGTAAGGTCGATCATATTCATAAAATTCGTGGTCCGCTTTATCTGCGAGACGTAACTATTAAGCATATTCATGACGTGCAAGGACCGATAACTTTGGTAAACGTGCACGTCGAGCACATGGACAAGGTTCGGGGTACAGTGACGTTGGTGAATTCGACTATTAAGAAGAGTCACGACGTGAAACCCTAGGACAAGGCGCGTGCTAATCCGTTGATCGCCGGGCCCAATTGCGGTCATTGCCGATGATATGAGTGAAACTCCATTTGAGATGAATTTTGCCGTCTTTTTGAATGAGTCCTTGTGGGGGATTGGGAAAAAAGGCGGCCTCTTGAAAAGCTTTAATAGGAGTTTGATCAAGAGCATCCACGCTAGATGATTGCTCAATGATGGTTTTCAAATAAAGACCCTTTGCATCAGTAACTACATCAATCACCGTCGTCCATTGGTGGCCTGCCACATGGGTCTGTTGACTCAAGTTCATTCGATTCATGGCATCGAAGAAATATTTCTCCCACAGTGGTCTAATTCGCTCTTCAATTCGCGAAAAAAAAGAATAATAAACAAATCGTTCTGAATTCAATGCGGTTATGGGGCCGTCGGCCACATCGGGCAAGTATTCTCCGCTTGAAGAAGTGACCAACAAATTCCTAGCAATTTTAGAAAGGTTTATTTCTCCATGAGGTCCTCCTGTTCCCACGCCTTCTTGAGTTGAAACGGGTTTATTTTGACGAGGCAGCAGCTTCACTAATTCTTTATTAGAACTTACTAATTTATCAGAATTGCCATTGTGGGTCAGACCTGAAACCCGAGCTTTAGTTTGTCTTGCAACGTTCTGATCTCGTTCGCTGAGAAACTTCGCTTTTTCTTTCGACGGCGGAACCAATTTGTTTTGGGGTATCAAAGATTGCCGCACGATTTGCTGGTGCGACTTAGATCGAGACGGGTCTACGATGGTTACCTCAATAGACTTGTTCTCATTTAGAAATGGATTAGAGAGCCTGTTCAAAAGCCCAAACCATATGATGAAGTGAAGCAATAAGCTCAAAAATAAGAAGCGCCAGGCCGTCATGGACGCATTATAAGGCTTTAGAATAGGGCCGGCAAGCCTCACTGTGAAAAAACAAAATCGTCTAAAGTTTCGACAGATTTGTCCGATAAGGTCAATATGACTAAGAAAACGGGCAAGGTCGACACCGAACCGAAGAATAATGTCATCAATTTAACTGAAAGACTTAAGAAATCTGGCAAGACAACTTCGACCAAAATTAACGAACTTAAAGAGGTTCATGTCACCGAGCCTAAAATCATAGACATTACTGATCGCCGAAAAGAGAAAATTGCAGCAGAGAGACGATTTGTAACACGAACTGTCTTAGCGCAATTTGTGGGCGTATTTGTGGTTTTGCCCAAGATTCGCACGGTGAGCGGAACGGTGCCAGGTCTTCAGCCCGTTGCGCTCCATGACGTTTCGGAAAGTGGTCTTTCTTTTGATCTTCCCTTCGAAACCGGAGCTTTTGATATTGGCGAAAGTGTGACGATGAGAATCTACTTAAGTCACGATACATATTTTAGCTACGGCGTTAAAGTTGCTAATGTTAGGCCTGTTCCAGAAAAAGGTGTAATGCGCCATGGAACGGTTCTCACCAAAGATGACGAGTCCTATAGAACATTGTTTTATTTCATGAAGTTTTTAGAAAACGTCAGTTCAGTTGCGAAGAAAGACAATGGTGACCGCCTCATTGGTCGCGTCGACTAGGAATCGTAGTAGTTCGCCGCGTCTAATGTCTATTTAGTTCTTGAATACCTCCAGACCTTAAAGCTTAATCAATATAGGATGGTTAGACTTTTGTGCAGTCTACAGGGGCCATGGGGGGCTAGACATTGAGTAAGACATTACCGATCCGTAAACGTTTCATAATCGACACCAACGTCATACTATTTGACCCACAAGCCATCTTTAAGTTTCAAAATGGTGACATAATTATTCCCATTTCTGTTATTGAAGAAATGGATCGGTTCAAAAAAGATTTAGGTGAAAATGGTCGCAACGCGAGACAATTCTCCCGTTTTGTCGACGTTCTAAGAACAAAGGGTGCTTTAAGTAAAGGGGTATTGCTAGAAAAAAGTCATAGCTATTTTTTCGTGAATCTTGATTCCCATACCGATGTTTTGCCGGAAGATTTATCACCCGGTAAAGCTGACAATCGCATTTTGGCTCTGGCCATGAAAATGCAAAAAGAAAAGCCACCAAAACCGACGGTGCTTATCACAAAAGATACCAACCTTCGTATCAAGGCTGATGTACTGGGAATTCCTGCAGAAGATTACGAACCCCAAAAAGTAGATATTGAAGATCTATTTAGCGGAACCACCGAGTATGAAGTCAGTGCCGATGCTATCGATAGTTTTTATGCCGACAAAAAAATGTCTATTAGCGATCAGAATATTGCGGCCAACCAGTATATTATATTTAAAGACATTACTAACCCCAACCACAGCGCCATTGCACGGTACAACGCCGTCACAAAGTGCGCGGTTCCACTTATAAAACCCACCGATAATGTTTGGGGTATTTACCCAAGAAATGTGGAACAAAGTTTTGCGCTAGATTGTTTATTAAACGACGAGATCAAACTGGTTTCTCTTGTCGGAAAAGCAGGCACAGGAAAGACCTTGCTTGCCTTGGCGGCTGGCCTTTCAAAAACTCTTGATGATAGCAAATACCATCGGCTTTTGGTGAGTAGGCCCATTTTTCCCATGGGTCGTGACATCGGTTATTTGCCTGGAGACGTTGAAGAGAAACTTAATCCTTGGATGCAACCCGTTTTCGATAACATCGAGTATCTGCTCGGGTCAGGCACCAGCCAAAAACGAGCGGCCGGGCGGTGCCAAGAATTGATCAGCCAAGGCATGCTCAATATCGAACCACTTACCTATATTAGGGGAAGAAGTATACCCAACCAATATCTCATTGTGGACGAAGCACAGAACCTAACACCCCATGAGATCAAGACCATTATCACCCGAGCGGGCCAGGGCACAAAAGTCGTTCTGACCGGTGATTGCTATCAGATTGATAATCCCTACGTGGATTCGGCCAATAACGGTCTTACCTATGTGGTTGAGCGATTTAAACAAGAGGGCATCGCTGCCCACGTGACATTGTCTAAAGGGGAAAGGTCTGAATTAGCAGAATTGGCTGCCAACCTCCTTTAGAGAACTGCTAAAGTTGTTCTATCAAGTTATCCGAGAAGTTCACTGTGAAGTACTATGGCTATTGGACTTTAGTCTTGGTTTTGAGTTTTGCTAGCTTAAATAGTTGGGCTGACAAGAATCATTCCTATTCAATAATAGAAATAAAAATTCTTTTGAAATCTTTGGCCAGCAAAAAAGCCCTTTGCCTACAAAAAAAATGCAAAGATCTTAAAACCTATATTGAATTTGAAAATGTTCTTAAATCCTTTGAAGATCTTAAAGAACTGACTGAAGTAAAACTTCAAGAAAACAGGTTTTTAAAAAACGAGCTGGCCATTCAATCAAAACCATTTCGTCAATTGGCGTCGCAAAACACCGCACAGTCTTGCTATAAGAAAGCACTTTTAAACGAACTCTTGCTCAATGAAGGCATAGACAAGAACGGCAGTGTCTTGTTTCCTAAAAAAGCCGTGGGTGGTGGGGGAGCCGTCTGCTGGGCTAATTCAAGAAAAAAGAAAGAAGCGACCATTACCCTTTGTGAATTTCCGTTGGCCATAAATATTCAGACAAAAGGGGGAGGGGAGGCAAAAACTGTAACTCGAAGTCGAGAGTACCTTTTTCAAATCAACGGATGTGATCTCTTAGCCGTTCATACAACAGATGAATCTCAAACCGACAAAAAAGAAACCAGTTTGACTTACACGACGTGCATTCAAAGCTGGAACAAAAGAACAGCCGACGCCAACATGAGTGGGGCTGAAGTCCAGCTCATGGAAGACACAATCGGGTATTGTTTTCGCGAACATCTTCTTCCGCCCCTTAATGCAAAAGCAGGTCGCATCAATCCGCCAATTGTCGAAGGGCCAGGTCCAGAGGCCCATAAATAATAAAGCTAATCGAACACTTTGCCGATTAAGAGTCATAAGGAGGGATTATCCCATGGATTTTTTTTCGGGGGATTTGGATCGTGTATTCACCGTACTTTATGAAATGGGTCGCATCGAGCCCCTTCTTAAAAAAGATTGGACCCGTCTTTATCGCAGCAATTTAAGTCGCTGGAGCGAAATCAGCGGTGCCATCAAGCATCTAAACCAAATGAGCAACTTAAAAGACATGCGGGGATTTATCGAAACCCTTCCGTCAGAAATTATTGACGCTTTGGTCGTAGAAGTCGCTCGGGAACTTGCAAGCTATCATGAAAATAAAACCAATTTGCACTAAGGATATGATTGTGAAACGCTCGATTCAATTGATAGCCATCGCGTTTGCAATGACTTGCAATAGTATTTTAGCTCATGCCTGGGATGTGGATTTTTCACGAAGGCAAAATAGGCCAGCAACAAAAGAACAACCCAAAGTAGAAGTGGCACCCGTTGCGGCTTTACCAGCAACGAGCCAGATTCCCAAAGACCCACCGCCAAATCCCCAGCTTGAAAGTCTTATTTCGCGGGCCGTGACCAAGTCATATGATCGCCAAGAAGTTGTAATTTTGAATACGGCCAAGGGATTTATACCCAATAACGTTCGACTTCATCGGGGCTTGCATTACCTCGTTCATATCGTCAATGTTAATGAAGGTAAAAAAAATATCAGTTTTATGTTAGATGCCTTTGATCAGCACCATGCCACTTATTATGGGCAACTTAAGAGTTTTAATTTAGACCCCGATAAAGAGGGCGTCTATCAGTATCAATGCCCTGAAACCTCGGCCCAAGGAAAGCTTGTGATATTCGGAGCTAACCCCAAAACAGAGTCTCAGCGTACCCTATCTTCAGACCAAGATTAAAACCTGCCAATACTTGTCAAATCTTTGAAAAGCGGCTAATTAATGGCTCGTGATAACCACAATTCAAATCAGCTGCAAACTGACAAACTCCCTTTTGATCCATCTGGATAAAATAGGGCTTCCGTTAAATTGGGTTTTTAATTCTTTTGAAGGACCCGAGGAGTTTTTAAGAGATCCCCATTTTTGGCTCAGCCTCTCAGAAATGGAAAAAACATTTGAGCGTGTTTCACGCTTCGCTAACGACCCGAGTTTGGGCCGAACCGTTGGTACCCTCTCTGTGGACTATCAAACTTGGGGGGCTCTGGATAGTGTCTTTAAACTCATGCCTGAGAGGGGCAGCTACTATAATAATCTAGCCAAGTTTTTTTCATACTTTGTGACGCCTCTGGATCTTTTTAAAGAAATCGAACTGGGCCCTACATTTGTAAGACTTAATTCCCCCGTTCAACGTCAAGAGGCGCCCCATGTTTTTGATTTTTTTAGAGCGGTTTTAGAAAACCTTCCCCGCTACACAGGGCACCTTACAAGTCAGTCTGAATGGATTGAGGCTCGAAATGAATTGTTTATCAACTGGGATTCAGCACAACCGAGCCTTTTTACGGAAGAACCGGGGCATGTACTAAATCCTAAGCTCATCAAAAATCTCACCACAATGCTTGAAGAAAACGAGAAAGCACTTGAAGCAAAAAATAGAGAAGTGGTTCAACTTAAAAGTGAATTAGAAAAGGTTCGGGGACTTCTCCAAACTGAAGTTCAAGAAAAAATATATGCAGAAAAAATGTCTGGAATTGCACAGCTTGCCGCTGGCGTTGCTCACGAAATTAACAACCCACTGTCATTTATAATGAGCAATCTAGGAAGATTTCAGGATTATTTCTTAAGACTTCAAACCTATATTCGAGATATACAATCTGTAATAAGTAAGCCTCTTTTATATGATTCAGTTCAAATAGCAGAATGGCGAAAACGACTTGATATAGATTTTATTCTCACCGAAACCCCCACCATGCTTAAAGAATCTGGAGAGGGCTTAAAAAGGGTGAAAGAAATCGTCAAAGATCTATCAAGCCTTGCGAGACCTGCAGACGATCGATCTGAACCAAAAACCGCTACCGATCTCAATGGTATTTTAGAAAGTTCCCTCAAGGTTTTTCATGGGAAAATGACTGAGCGAATTAGAGTTCAAAAAAAGTTGGGGTTAAAAACCCCCGTTCAGGTTTTTCCCGTTCGAATAAGTCAAGTTTTTATTAATCTCTTAAGTAATGCCGTTCAAGCCATACAAGGTAACGGTATTATCGAAGTCATATCAGAAGAAAGAGATGGTCAAGCCATAATAGAAATTGTGGATAATGGAATGGGAATGGACAGTTCGATTGTACCACGTATTTTTACCCCATTTTTTACAACTAAAGAGGTTGGTCAGGGGTCAGGACTTGGATTAAGTATCGCCCAAAGTATTGTAGAAATGCACAAGGGTAGAATCGATGTGATAAGTGAAAAGGGTAGAGGAAGTCGGTTTGTCGTTACACTTCCCATTAAGGAGATGAGAGGACAAGCATGAGTATGAAAATCAAGAATATTCTGGCCCGTGAAATTTTGGATTCTCGAGGTAATCCTACGGTCGAAGTCGATTTGATTTTAGATGACGGAAGTTTAGGGCGAGCTGCAGTGCCATCGGGTGCTTCGACAGGAGCTCATGAAGCCAGAGAACTTCGCGACGATGATAAAAAAAGGTATCAAGGCAAAGGGGTGCTCGCGGCTGTTAAAAACGTCAATCTCGTGTTAGCTAATGAACTGAAGGGTAAGATAGCAGACCAAATTGAAATTGATAAAACAATTATCCAGATCGATGGTACAGAAAATAAAGACAAACTGGGGGCCAACGCCTTGTTAGGTGTGAGCCTCGCACTGGCGAAAGCTTTGGCAAAAGCTAGTAATCTTCCACTTTATAAATCTTGTGGATTTGTAAAAGAGTATATACTTCCCGTACCTCTGATGAATATTCTCAATGGGGGAGCCCATGCCGACAACGATTTAGATATTCAAGAATTTATGATCGCGCCTGTTTGCGGAGGTTCTTTCTCAGAAGCATTGCGTGCTGGTTCCGAAATTTTTCACACCCTCAAAGCAAAACTAAAAAAACAAGGACTCATTACCTCTGTCGGCGACGAAGGGGGATTTGCTCCAAAGCTAGAGTCCAATCTTCAAGCCTTAGAACTTGTGGCCGATGCCATTGAGCTTGCAGGTTACAAACTGGGTCAAGATATTTTCTTAGCATTAGATGTGGCGGCCACCGAACTTTATGATCCCGAGTCTAAAAAATACCGCTGGGAGGGCCGAGAGATAGACTATCACGAAATAATCAAGATCTATAATAGCTGGTCCCATAACTTTCCGTTGGTCAGCATTGAAGACGGGTTATCAGAAGACGACTGGGATGGTTGGAAGGAATTAACCACTCAAATCGGCAATCGAGTTCAACTTGTTGGGGATGACCTTTTTGTCACCAATCCCAGAAGAATTCGGCGTGGCATAAACGAAAAGTTGGCAAATGCTGTTCTTATAAAACTTAATCAAATAGGTACTCTCACGGAGACCCTTGAAGCCATAAAACTAGCTCAAGGGGCCAAATATCGAACCGTCATTTCACATCGAAGTGGGGAGACAGAAGACGCGGCTATCGCTGATTTGGCCGTTGCGACCCAATCACAGCAGATAAAAACCGGGTCTTTATGTCGTGGTGAAAGGACAGCAAAGTACAACCAGCTCCTTAGAATAGAAGAGGAATTAGGGAACAAATCCAAGTTTTGGGGCCGGTCGGCATTTAGTTTATAAATTAGACAAGTTTGTAGATTTGATACTCGAAGGCGCCATTTTGCGGCGCCGAGGGCCAACGTGGCTCCTGAACCCCCGGTAAAACGGTGAAACTATGCACCCAAGGCTCATTTGGCGCCTTGACAAACAGAGGTAACCTACATTAACTAAAAGAGTTTTTCGGATATTTCTAGTAGTTTCTGCAATGGCACATCCATTGCTTTTGGAGATATGCGGAAGTTTCGCAAAAAAAAAGCACGTTTATGCGGTTATTCCGCGGAGGGACTAAATAATGAAAAAGACGATAATCTCAGGGGTGATTTTCGGACTGGTGGCAGCAAATGCGATTGCAATAGCTGCTCCTCATAAAAAACTGGCTTCTTCGAAAGCTTTGCCGACTAAGTCGGAAAAAGTAGCAAAAGCAATTAAAGGTTTCAAAGTAGCTTCGGCGAAAACACTTTCGACCGTCGCAGTACAACCTAAAGTTGCAGTTCCTTCTTCACTCGCCCAAAAGGCGGCGCCATTGGCGGTTAATCCTTCAGCTTCTGGTAGAGCAAGTTTAAATTTAACTCGAGAGCATGAGAAATCGGCTCAAGGCACTACTGCAATGCCCATCAGTACTGCGGTAGCATCAGCTAAAAAGAGCCCTTTTAGTATTAAATACCGAAGCTATAATGCTTTGAACCTCGTAGCTGTAACCAATTCAAGTGATTCTCCGGATCGCGAAGTTTGGGTTTGGGATCGATTGAATTTAACCTATAATTTCAATCCCGATATTTCTGTAAGCGTTATGCCTCAACTTTTTCACACATGGTTTGGAGATCGAAATCGAGTTCAAGACGATTCTTTTGGTAACCTAAGCCAGCCCTATTCAGCTTATCTTGGAAACACCGCCCTAATCTTTGCAGATTCAAAAATCGCAACCCTCCAAGGTGGAATTATTTGGGACGGTATGGCTCGATACGATGCGCCGACAAGTGAGTGGTCCCAAAAAGCGGGTTCTTTGGGTGAAACAAGACTTGCAACTGGGTTGTCTAAAAGTTTTGGCAGGTTTGATATTAAGGTTTCAGAAACTTATCGTTATTTCCTTCAACAATATACGACCAGTGAAGCCGAGCTTGCCGATAAGAAAACCCCAGGTTGGCCGTCTCAGAATGAAGAGTGGTACTTATATTCATTGTTAGATTTGGGCTACAATATTTCAAAAAAAGTTTCGATTTCGCTTGAAACAGGTTTTATCAATAAAACTAAGTTAGCCGATGATAACCCTACTCACCAAAGAGATTCAGTGAAAGCCGATGAAATCGTTATGAATCCTGAAATTGCAGTGGCCATCAACGATAATTTCTCGTTGGCATTGGGTCTTTGGGAAGAACCTAATATGAGAAAGCTTAAAACCTCTGTTTACGAGCCTCTTAACCCTGTTAACGGCGGTGAAGCCTACCTCATGACTACGATTCAGTTCTAATTAGGTCTGAGGTTTCGAAAATAAATATTGTTGGGACCCTTTTTAGGGTCCCTTTTTTTTTATGCTTATGGCAGAATTTAGGAATGAAAGCATTCATGGAGAGAATGCACCACCTTCTAGAACACCCAGTGAAGATTGGCTTCTTAGCCTTTGCAATAGCGTTTGCTAGTCTTTTGGCTGAGGGAACTCTTATAAATCTATGGGATTTGAAACGAGAAAAATCAAAGCTTCAAAAGAATTTTAATGAGACCATTGCGTACAATCGAGAATTGAGTAGCAAAATAGCTCAGGCCAAAAGTTCTGACGGTTTTATCGGTCGGCAAGCCCGTGACAAACTGGATTTGGCTAAGGACGATGAGTTGGTATTTGTTTTCGAAAGTGAGAACTCATTTTCTACACCTCGTTAATACTGCTTCGCGCTAGATGTCAAAAAAACATACTTGACCCCCTAGGTCAGTTCGTCTAACTTAAAAGATAGGTAAATTATTTTTAGGAGGGGTATTTTGTATGGCAGCAGGGAAAGTTAAGTGGTTCAACGATAGCAAAGGTTTTGGTTTTATTGAGCGTGACGGCGGCAAGGATGTATTTGTGCATTACACCGCTATTGTTGGAGAAGGTTTTAAAACCCTTCCTGAAGGCGCTCAGGTAGAATTTGAGCTCCTTGAAACCGAAAGAGGTCCTCAGGCAGCTAATGTAGTAGTCATAAAAGGTACAACTGTCTAAGGTTGACAAGATTTGAGTTTAAAGAGCTCCTGATAAAAGAGGAGCTTTTTTTTTAACTTCCAGGCCTTACGTTTGTTCTTCTTGCATTTGCCTTCATTGTACCGTGAAATGAGTACGTGATCTGGGACAACGAGCGTATCAAAGAACTTCGTCATAAACTAGATTTCACTCAAACCGAATTTGCTGAAATTTTAGGTTGTAGGCAACAAACAATAAGTGAATGGGAGCAAGGTCTTTATTTGCCCGGAAATGCTTATGGCAAACTTCTTGATCAGCTTTCTCAAGAGGTATCCGTAGATTCGCCCCCTAAAGCTAAACTCCAAACCAGCCTACAAATTTCAAAAGAAGGAGCCGTTTCCCTCGCCCAAACGGTAGTAAGTCAATACTTAGTGCCAGAAATTCACGAATTAATCATTGATGAGAGGTTTGTAGAAGATCAAAAACCTTTTGATCCTGCCATTGATTAACTCCTAGCAACGATTTAGTATGCGCTCATGAAAAAGCTCTATCTCGTCGACGTAAGCTCGATATTTTTTCGAGCATTTTATGCCATCCGACAACTCAATAATAGTAAGGGCCTGCCCACCAATGCGCTCTACGGTTTTTTAGCCACCATGACAAAACTCATTAAAGAACATAGGCCCGATGGGCTGGCCCTTTGCTTTGACACGCCAGACGCAGGATTTCGAGAAGAAATTTACCCTGAATACAAAGCCAACAGAGACGATGCCCCAGAGGATTTAGTATTGCAATTTCCTTACTTAAAAAAATTGTCCATGGCAATGTCACTGCCCAGTTTTGAAATTTCTGGTTTTGAAGCCGACGATATCATTGGCACACTAGCCAAAAAGTGCAAACGAAACGGGCTTGAGGTCGTTATAGTCAGTGGCGACAAAGATTTTACTCAGCTGGTAGAGGCAGGAGTTTCAATTTATGACCCTGCTAAAGATTTATTTATCAATCGCGACGGTGTGTTGGCGAAAATGGGAGTGGAACCCTCTCAGGTCATTGATTATCTTGCACTTATTGGGGATGCTTCAGACAATGTACCAGGGGTCGATGGGATCGGCCCTAAAGGTGCGGTGAAACTATTATCAGAATTTAAATCCCTAGACGGAATCTACGAAAATTTAGGGATGGTCAAAAGTCCCCGTATTAACGAAATGCTTAAGACTCAAAAAAAGCAAGCTTACCTTTCGCAAAAACTTGTAACTATATTTTGTGACTGTAAGATTAACATTAATATTGACGAGCTTAAGCTTCGTCCCGTAAATCGTGAACTTCTTTTGCCTCTCCTTGACGAATTTGAGTTTAAAGGCATTGCCCAAAAGCTTTTAGGTCCTGGAAATTTAGACGAATCTCTAGTTCCTCTGGATTCTAAGCCCCTCGTAACACCAGTGAGTGCAAGTGCGTCGGAAGATCAAACGCCCGAAACTAAAGCTTTCATTATAACTAAAATCGGAGATTTAGAAAAAGCGCTTAACCCAAATTTAGACGAAATTTGGCTCGACGTCACATCCAGAGGAATTGCCATCGGATTTGGCGGTAAAACTTTTAGATTTGAAGGGGACGCCAGTTCCTTCAACCAATGGCTCAGCCAAACTCTTAGCTCTCGTCCGTTAAAAATTTCTGGTTATGACGTAAAAGCTATGGCCCACGAAGTAAAATTATCCCCCCAAGCCTTTCAGGCCGTAGGAACAGACGTCTTACTGATGGCTTACTGTACGGGTGATAATCAAGAATACGATCTTGGCTATTTGAGCAAAAAATTACTCAACATAGATCTGCCCGAATTTGCGCTTCCAGAAGAGCGACTAGGTCTCATAAAAAAGATTCAAGTCTGTCTTTCAGGCCAACTAGAACCTCAAAATACAAATAAGATTTTAACGACCATTGAGCAACCTTTGGCACCAGTACTCTATTCTATGGAGAAAGTAGGCATTCTCCTTGACTCGAAAAATTTAAATGATTTTTCAGTGGAACTTCTCAAAGAATCCCAAAGTTTAGAAAAGGAAATTTGCGAAGTCGCGGGTTATGAATTCAATATAAGCAGTCCAAAACAGTTGGGGAGAGTTCTATTTGACAAATTGGGATTACCTCCTGTCAGAAAAACAAAAACCGGTTATTCTACGGACTCCGATGTATTAGAAAAATTAATAAAACTTCACCCTATTGCCGCAAAAATTTTGGATTGGAGAGAAGTCACAAAACTTCGATCCACATACGTGGATGCCCTTCCTCAACTAGTAAGCCCTGAGACCGGCAGAGTGCACACGACTTATCTTCAAGCTGTGGCGGCAACGGGCAGACTAAGTTCTGTGCACCCCAATTTGCAAAACATACCCATTAGAACACCCCGAGGACAAAGAATAAGACACTCATTTATCGCCGCCGATGGTAAACAACTAATTTCGGCCGATTACAGCCAAGTTGAACTTAGAATTTTGGCCCATATCACAGGTGATAGCGGTTTAGTGAGGGCTTTTGAATCTGACGTGGATATTCATTCGGCGACGGCCAGTGAAGTTTTTGATGTGCAACTCTCCAAAGTCACGGCCGATCAGCGCCGTGCGGCCAAAGCAATAAATTTTGGTTTGGCCTACGGAATGAGTGAATTTGGTCTTGCTGAAAGCTTAAAAATAGAAAGGCGAGAAGCTGCTGAATTTATCCAGAGATATTTTTTGAGGTTTTCAAAAGTACAGCAATATATGCACGATGTAGTCGAGACGACAAAACAAACGGGGTATGCTGAAACTCTTTTTGGGAGACGGCGCTTTTATCCGGATATGAAATCATCTAATGGGCGGCTCAGACAAAATGCTGAGCGAGCAGTCATTAATATGCCCATTCAAGGTGCAGCTGCTGATGTAATTAAGCTTGCCATGGTTGAGATCTCAAAAAAACTGCCTATGAAATTTGGGAATGAGGCAAGAATGCTCTTACAGGTGCATGACGAATTGGTGTTTGAAGTTCAAAACGAAGCTGTTCAGGAATTTTCAAAAGTCGTTGCCGAAATTATGGAAACCCAAACTCCGCTCAGAGTGCCTTTAAAAGTCTCAGTGGGATCTGGGCCAACTTGGGGAGTTGCTCATTAGTATCTTTGCCAACCTACAACTTTGCCACTTTCAAAAATTACAACTCGTTCTTCTTTTTGGTAGCCCTCAGCAGTTGAGACAAATTCAACATATTTCCAGCGCTCATTTCCGTAGAGTTGATTTCCGGCCACTTCTACGGTTATGGGTTCACCCCAACTCTCGATAACCGCATCTCGGGTCATTCCCAAAATGATGTCACTTTTTGAAACTGCATCTTTGACCGGAGGGGTATATTTGTTTGTTTTAAAATAGATACCCCGCTGCATGGCATAGCGGTCTCGAGCCTCAAAACTGGGCAACATAAGAAATGAGACTCTTTCATCGTCATTGTCTAAATATGATTTGAAATTAAAATATTGCTCTCTTTCTTTCTCAGAGGAAATACTTTTTTCTAACCTTTTGAGTTGTATTCTTTTACCAAGGGCATCGCGCTCGTCGCTAGAGAGTCGTTTTGAGGGGGAGATGCCCATCTCATCTAGGGCTTCTGTGGTCCCGCTCCGTTGTGCGGCATAGGCAGCGTAATCGTCCTCAGCAATAGAAGCGGCAGGACCATCGGTATCCCAAAGTGCACAGGCGGGCGTAAAAATTAGTGACAAGGTGACAATAGGTAATAGCGGCTTCATGCTCACTCCTCATAAATTTGTTTTCTTAACTTTTTTTCGGAATGAATTGCGAAAATATGAATAAGTTTCTTACACTAATTAAGTCAAGACATCAAATTGAGGGAACTAGACCATTGTCCAACGAGAACGAAGACGATTTAAAGGCAGAGAAAAAACTCAAAGAGCTTGAGCGCAATCTTGCCAAAGAGCTAGACCAACAGGTTCGTCTCACCGAGGCCTCTGACTCAAGACTTGATGGGTCCGTCATGCTTAATCCCAACTTAGATGTAAGTACAACCAAAGCAAAAAAAGGAGGTGCCGATCTCGCAGGTCTTGCGAAATTAGTGGAGCCGGCTCATAAGGACGGGCACGGAGTTGCCAAGATTTCAGACGACACGGTAGTTAAGACTGGGACCCCGCCCCCTGGGGTGGTACCACCGGGAGAAAAGCATTTTGAAGAACTAAGTCTTAGTGAAATCGATGGACTTTTAAATCAGTTGGATGAGGGTTTTCAAAAAAGTCTCGAGGGACTAAAAACAGATTTAAGTGACCTTAAGCTCCCTGAAAAGGGATTTGAGTCAATGAGCATTGGGGCTGACTACCTCCAAGGATTTGAAACAAAATCAGATGGCGAATCTAAAGCCATATTGGCTGGCGTGCGGGAATTACAAAAAGTTGTAAAGCCACGACTTTTTCCTTCTTTATTTTTATTGATGAAAAACTTTACAAATATTTTCAGTCATATGGGCAACTCGTTACTCATAAGTATTAAGAGCTATCGAAAAAAACCAAATAAAGAGATCATGGCTCATTTTGTTTCAGAATTAAAAGAGACAAAGAACCTGATCCCTCCTGTTATTCAATCTGGCAAAACATTCGTCACTGTCATTTTCGGCTATGATCGTGTTACCTACACAAAATTTTTGATTTCGCTCATTCTCATTTCATTACTATATTATTTGGTCTTAGACATCAGAGAGCACCTCAAGCCAGACAGCGAGCGTGATCCATTCTTGAGAAGTTTTAATGATGTCGCAAATCTGATTCAGGTCATGCCAGAAGAAGAGGGTCAATCAGAAGATGATTTAGATGTAGAAAGTGCCATTCGCCACCCAGAATTCACTTACCTCATTCACCGCATTGTAGCCAATCTTAAACCCCCCTCTTCACGTCGAACGCCCATGGCGGCTATTGAATTATTTTTAGAAGCCACGAGCCGAGAGTGTGCCGTAGAAATTCACGACAGAGAAAATGAAGTGAGAGATGCCATTGAGAGAACAATTGAAGAAACAACCTTTGATGAAATTGATTCTCCTCATGGCAAAATTCATTTGAAAAATAAAATTCGCACTTCACTCAATCGATTACTCAATCGAGGAAACATAAAAACCGTTTTTTTCAAGAACATTACTTTTCACCGATAAATCCTGGAATTCGAAAATCTCGCTTTCTTAGAAGCGCTTAGATTTGTTTGATGAGCTCTTTAACATTGATCTCGTATGCCCTGATACGATCGTGAAGAGTGCTTTTGGCAAGGCCAAGATCTGCAGCAGTTTTTCTTTGATTACCGAGATTTGCAATGAGTCGGCACTTAATCATTTCTTTTTCAACTTCTTTCATAAGTGGAATTTGCGTTTGTTTTAAAAAAAGTGGAGTGAAAGCTGGTTTTTCGCTTATGGGAATATTGGGTTTATCTAGAATCACTCTTAAGTGTTCGGGCTCAATATAGGTTTTTGGAAACAGCGCCGAAGCTCGAGCAACAATATTTTTCAATTCTCTGATGTTTCCAGGCCAAGAGTAAGATCTGAGTTCTTCTATGGCTTGCACAGAAAACGCTACATGGGTTTGACGACAAAAGAAATAGAGTAGGTCATTGAAGTCCTCCATTCGATCTCGAAGGGCAGGAATTGGAATCTTTATGACATGCATTCTAAAAAAGAGATCCGCTCTGAATTGGCCTTCATTGACCATCTTTTGAAGATCTTTATGCGTAGCCGTAATGATACGAACATTTGTTTCGACTATGCGGTCACATCCAACGGGTCTTATTTCTTTATTTTCAAGGGCTCTTAAAAGTTTTGGTTGAAGGGTAAGTGGCAAATCGCCAATTTCATCTAGAAAGAGTGTTCCATTTCTAGCTGCTTCAAAAGCGCCTTTGCGGTCGGATTGGGCACCCGTAAAGCTTCCCTTTAAATGCCCGAAGAGTTCAGACTCAACAAGAGATTCGGTGAGAGCGCTGCAGTTGACGCTTATAAAGGGCCATTTTTTTCTGTGACTTTGATCGTGAATGACTTTTGCGAGTACTTCTTTTCCACAACCACTTTCTCCTTGGAGGAAGACGGGGAGATCAGTTTTTGACAATTGACTTATGGTTCTTAATCTCAAAGTCCAATCTTTATTTCGTGAACTCAGGGGCAAATCTTCAAGTTGGGGCAATTCATTGTCGCACTCTGTTTGAAATAGAAATTCTGTATTGCCAATTTGTATATGGCTGCCATTTAAAAGCTGACCTTCGTGAATTTTTAAGCCATTGACTCTTACCCCGTTGAGGCTGTTGAGGTCTTTTAAAAAAAAACCATTTGGTCTGCGTTCAAACTTGCAATGGTATGCACTGACATGGGGATCACTAATGCAGTAATGGTTTCCGGGATCTCGACCCATCTCAATAATGCCTTCAATGGGAATTTTCAGGCCCCCAGCAATGGGTATGATATAGGCCCCTTTTTCAGAGTTAATGAGTTCACCGACGTTAAGTGTTTGATTGATCATAGCAATCCCCTTTTCACAAATCGTGCCGGCCACAGCTCTGCTTTTATTTGATTTGAGGATTAGATGGCGCAAAGGTTCTTGCGGTTGTCAGATATTCTTTCTCGTAGTAATGTCAGCCGGTTATGCCTATTGCGAAGTTCTTAAAAAGTGCTGTGTTGCCGTCCGACTATCCGGATCCGGCCGTCCCGGAAATCGCCCTTGTGGGTCGATCAAACTCGGGAAAAAGTACACTCCTCAATGCTATTTGTGGACAGCCCGTAGCGAAAGTAAGTGGTACTCCTGGAAAAACACGATTGATAAATTTTTTTCAAGTTGGCGAACACTACAGGCTTGTAGACCTTCCGGGATATGGATATGCGGTTCGCAACGATGATGAAAGAAAAATGTGGAGCCAGATGATTCATGATTTTTTCGCAACCAGAGAAAACTTGAAAGGGTTTCTGTTGATTTGCGATATGAGGCGAGAATGGACAGGTGATGAGCAACTTATTTTTGATCTTTCTCAAAGTAGAGGTTTGAATATTCTTTGCATATTGACCAAACTCGATAAACTTGGACAAAATGAGTCGAGAAAACTTTTTCAAAATTGGTTAAAAACTTCGAGGCTATCCCCTGATTTTTTTAGACCTGTATCTTCCATGGAAAACGACGGGATAAAAGAAATGGAAAAATTTATCTTTCAGAGTTGGATAAAACCCCTCATAGATGAAAAAGGCGCTTGTTGATGACACGAATTATTGGTGTCATACCCGCAAGATTCGGATCGACTCGGTTTGAGGGTAAGCCATTGGCGCCCATTCTTGGTAAACCCATGCTTCAATGGGTGGTAGAGGGGGCAAGAAAATCTACTCTTTTAAGCGACCTCATTGTAGCCACAGATGACAATAGAATTTTAAGACTAGCCCAATCTTTGGGGGTCTCAGCCATTATAACTGAATCAAACCTTCCCACGGGCAGTGACCGTGTTTGGAAAGCTATAGAGTTTCTTTCATGTGATGGCGTTATTAATATTCAAGGGGATGAACCCCTGGTTACATCCAAACAAATTGACACGCTTGCTTTGGCATTGGCAGAAGACAACGGCATTGAAATGGTAACCTTAGGGCGACCCATCACCTCCATGGACGAACTGAACAATCCTAATATGGCAAAAATATTGGTAAATAAGGAATCGCGGGCAATTTATTTTAGCCGCTTTCCAGTTCCTTACTCTAGAAACAAACCCGGCAAGAATGAATATTCTTGTCTCAAACATATTGGCTTTTATGGGTATACCAAGGCTTTTCTCAAGAAATATTGCGATGAACCACCATCAATGATTGAAAAAGGTGAGGGACTTGAGCAACTTCGCGCCCTTTGGCTTGGAGCAGAAATAAAAGTTGTTTTGGATAAAACTTTTGAGTCTTGGAGTGTAGATACGCCCGAAGATGTGATACGAGTAGAGAAACTTCTAAAAGAAAGGGATCACAAATGAAGAAGAATAAACCTTTAGTTCAAAAATATATTTTTGTAACTGGAGGAGTAGTTTCTTCAATTGGTAAAGGGCTATGTGCCGCCAGTCTCGGGGCGTGTTTAGAAGCCCGAGGCCTAAAACTTTGCATGATGAAGTTTGATCCCTACATTAACGTTGATCCAGGTACCATGTCACCTCTTCAACACGGCGAGGTCTTTGTTACCGATGACGGCGCTGAGACTGATCTTGATTTGGGCCATTACGAGCGATTCACCAGTGTAAAAGTCAGCCGGTCTAATAATTATACCACGGGCCAGATCTACGATGCCGTTATTAACAAAGAGAGAAGGGGCGATTATTTGGGGGGAACTGTCCAAGTCATTCCACATGTGACCGATGAAATCAAACAGTGCATCTACGAAACTTGCCAAGGAGCCGAAGTAGCTATCATCGAAATTGGTGGAACCGTCGGTGATATTGAAAGTTTACCTTTTTTAGAAGCCATTAGACAAATGCGTGTAGATTGCGGTTTTGACAATGTCATTTTTATTCATGTGACCCTTGTCCCTTATATTGCGGCGGCTGGTGAACTTAAGAGCAAACCTACTCAGCATTCTGTTAAAGAAATGCGCAGCATAGGTATTCAACCTGATTTCTTAGTATGTAGAAGTGACAAGCCCATTTCAGCTGATATGAAGGCGAAAATTGGCTTGTTTTGCAACGTAAGACCCGAAGCTGTAATTTCATGCCCCGATGCTTCAACCATCTATGAAGTACCATTGATGCTTCATGAGCAAAGGCTCGACGATCAAGTGGTAAAAAGGTTAGGGCTTACGTCTGAGATGGCTAACTTGGTGTCTTGGGAAAAAACGGTAAAAGTTATAAAAGAGCCCGAACATATTGTTCGAATTGGTATTGTCGGTAAATATGTCGATCTCAAAGAAAGCTATAAATCATTAACTGAGGCCCTGACACACGGGGGCATTGCCAATAATTCGAAAATTGAATTGGTCTATGTAGATTCAGAAGGCCTCACTGAAGAATCAGTAAAGATTGCACTTCAGGGAGTCAGCGGGGTCTTAGTTCCAGGAGGATTTGGCGAGAGAGGCTCTGAGGGAAAGATTACAGCCATCAAATATGCAAGAGAAAATAGTCTCCCCTATTTTGGAATTTGTTTTGGAATGCAACTAGCCGTCATTGAATTCGCAAGACATGTCGCTGGCATCACCGATGCCACCAGTCGTGAATTTGTAGCAAAAAATAAAAGTGCCAAGAACTGTGTGATCGATATCATGACGGATCAAAGAAAAGTTACAAATAAGGGTGGGACAATGCGATTAGGGAATTATGCTTGCAAACTTCTTCCCCAGTCCCTTGCCCATAAGATTTACAAAAAAGATGTGATTCAAGAAAGGCATCGTCACCGCTTTGAATTTAATAATCGCTATCGCGAAATTTTGAAAAAATATGGAATGACGTTGTCGGGGATTTGCGAAGAACGAGACCTGATTGAAATGGTAGAGTTAGAAAATCATCCTTGGTTTTTAGGTTGCCAATTTCATCCAGAATTTAAGTCCAAACCCATGGCGCCCCACCCCCTTTTCACGAGTTTCGTGGCGGCCGCTTTAGAACAAATTATAGGTAAGAAAAAACCCACCAGGCAGGCGGTCAAAGTGTCTGGCATAGTGGCAAATCGTAAAGTCACTAAGGGCTCCACAACTCAAAAAAAAGCCCGAGATTTTTATTATTCTCGTTCTAGGGTCTGATTGTGATGTCGTCTTTAGGTGAAGCCAAAAGAGTTTTTGAAATTGAAGCCCAGGCCATTTTAGAGCTTAAAAATAAACTTGATTCCAAATTTGATGCGGCAGTTTCTCTCATTGTCGAATGTCGTGGAAAAGTCGTTGTGACCGGGATGGGAAAATCAGGTCAGATTGCTAGAAAAATTGCTTCTACTTTGTCATCCACTGGCACGCCAGCTGTTTTTGTTCATCCCGCCGAAACTTCACATGGTGATATGGGAGTCATATCATTCGGAGATATTTTACTTGCCCTATCATATAGGGGTGAGACAGACGAATTGCGGGCCCTTATCGAGTTTGCAAAGCGTAAAGGTGTGAAATTAATTTCGCTCACTGGAAATTTGGCGTCCTCTTTGGGAACCGCCAGTGACGTAGCGTTAGATGTTTCAATTAGAGAAGAAGCGTGTCCTCTGGGGTTAGCACCGACAGCAAGTACTACGGCTGCCTTGGCCATGGGGGATGCTTTGGCTGTAGCCGCTCTTACTAAACGTGGATTCAATGCCCAAGAATTTGCTGAGTATCACCCCGGCGGAAGCCTTGGAAGGCGACTTTTAACGAGGGTCAAAGACTTAATGCATAAAGGAGAAGGGGTACCCCTTGTTCAACTTGAAACAGGAATGAAAGAAGTCATTTCTGCAATGACGGCAAAAGAAGTGAGAGGTGTTTGCGGCGTCACTGATGCAACAGGAAATCTTTTGGGTATAATCACTGATGGAGATCTTCGACGACGTTTAGAAAAGAGTAAGAACCCCTTAGATGATTCTGCAAACGACATCATGGTTCGCAATCCAAAAACAGTGGACGCTGCAGAAATGGCAGAACGAGCCTTGTTTTTGATGGAGCAATTTGCCATACAAAGTCTTTTTGTCGTCGATCGCATGGGTGGTCAACCACAGCGCCCAGTAGGGATTCTCCATCTTCAAGACCTTTTGAAGGCTCGAATTCGCTAGACTTTACACGAGCCCGACCTTGGGCGAGAACATAATCTGACCTGGCGTTTAAGCTCGGTCTTTGCCACAATAAAAGAGTATGCGCCACCTCCACGAGCGACTTCGGAAAGTTCGCATGTTGATATGCGATGTTGACGGCGTTCTTACCGATGGCCGGCTATGGATAAGCGATGACGGAAAGTGGCGCCGTTTTTTTCATGTCAAGGATGGCGTGGGAATGAAGCTCTTAATGGACAATGGATATGAAGTTGGAGTCATTTCGGGTGGTAAATCCGACGATGTGGTCCAACGTATGGAGTTTCTCAACATAAAGCATTTCTACCTGGAGGCCGCCGATAAAACTCAACCTTTTGAGAAAATATTAGAGAAAACGGGCCTTAAAACTGACGAGATCGCCTTCATTGGCGATGAGATTTTTGATATTCCCATTTTAGAACGTGTCGGATTTGCGGCAACAGTACCAGGGGCCGTTGCCAAGGTAAAAAAATCTGCTCACTACGTCACCAAAACCGACGGGGGTGCCGGTGCCGTGAGAGAAGTTGTTGATCTCATTATGGAGCATGGAGCATTGAACAAGAAATCTAAGTCCCTAAAAAAAGGTCGGAGCCACTCTTGAAATACATCCTCACCTTCACATTTATCGTTTCTGTTGTGATGCTCTTTACATCTGCTTCTCGAGCTGAAATGGTGGAATTCCCTCAAGAAGAATTATCTCGAGAATCTGTGCTACCCATTTTTGACCAACCCGAAGCCGTAAAAAAGAGAACTGTACCTTTTGCTGATAGATACCAGTTAGAAGGATTTGCGGGAATGGGGCTAAGTGATCCCTTTTACAACGCATACCCGGTGGGTATTGAAGCTCTTTATCATCTTAACGATATTCATGCAGCGGGATTGCGTGTTGCCTGGGTCGCCTCTAGTCAAACGAGCTATGTTCCACAAATTCAGCAATTACCAAACGCCAATAGTATTCCTTTCGCTAGTGCCCCTTCTATGAAATATTTTGCTTTAGGTGAATATGAATTCACCCCCTATTACGGCAAAATAAGTCTCACAAAGCAAAACGTGATGAATTTAAGCATTTCAGGCACCGTTTTTGGAGGGGCTGTCGGAATGGATGCTGAAACTAGCCCTGGCTTCGGAGTGGGGCTGAACGAAAGATTTTTATTTACAAGAAATTTAGGAATTAAAATTGATTTGCGGGCTATGTTTTACCAACAAACGGATGTGGTTGTAATTACGCCGGCAAAGAGAAACGTGGTTAATCTCTTTTTAACCGTGGGCGCCGTTTATTTTCTCCCGCAGCTTTAGGATGTATTGCAGTTAAAAAATTTGGGGAACGATGCTTACAAAACAGTTTGCAAAAATTGTATTTCTATCTTCGATGGCTTCAGGGCAGTTGTGTTTTGCCGAAGAAGGCATCCCTTTTGATCCCAATGTGCCTAACGGTAGCGATTCTTGGGCTCAAGCACCTGATTCGTTAAAACCTCTACCTTCCGCTTCTCCGGCAGCGGTTGCCGAAATACCAAAAGAAAATACAGCACCAGCGGTACCTGTTCCTGTGACTAAACAAGAGGCGACAAAAAGTGAGATTGTGAAAACAAAAATGCCGCCGCCTGCTGAACTTTCTGGACTTGGGAATTTAGCTCCTTTTAGTGACATCGCCGTCATCAGTCGGCGGTTCTTACCCAAGACAAAAAGGTTTGAGATTTTTCCTAATTTGGGGATGGTATTAAATGACGCCTTTTTTAATGACGTAATCTACGGGGGCCGACTAGCTTATTATTTTTCAGAACACTATGCTTTCGAAGCAACAGGACTGGTTATCAGTACGTCTACCAAAGCAGTTACGGATGAACTTCAAAATATCAGAAATATCGCTACAGCGTCTTTGGCAACACCAAGATCTTATGCAGGGTTGGATTTTAAGTGGGTTCCGATCTACGGAAAAATTGGATGGATGAATAAAAGAATTGTGCCTTTCGACCTTTATCTTTCAGGCGGCGGTGGGGTAACCACAACAAATCAAAGTACAACTCCTGCGACTATTCATCTTGGAGTTGGGCAAATCTTTGCAATTTCAAAGTGGATGGCCGGTAGGTGGGATATCAGTTGGTATGCCTACAATTCAAGTACTACAGTAACGAACCGGGGGACGGGCACCTATTCTAATCTTCACGCCACATTTGGTTTAAGCTTTTTCTTTCCCCCGGCGGAGTACAGATGAATATGAAAACACTTATTCTATTATTGGCTTTTTCATTGCAAGTCTGGGCAGCACCTGAAGCTAAAACACCTATCCAAAGATCTGCACCTCCACAGGCAGTTCGAACTGCAAAGCCCCAAGTGAAACCAAATTCACGAGCTGCCGTTGCTCCAAAAACTGTTGCACCCGCCCCTTCGATCCCTCAAAGTGAAAATGAACTTCAGTACGCCCTAAATTTGGCAAAAAAAGGCGATTACTTGGGTGCGAGTAGTCGTCTGTTTTCTATGACGCGAAATCCTAAATATGCCAGTGATAGAATGAGAATAAAATACATTTTGGGTCTTATGTTTTTTGAAATGAAGATGTATCAAGTTTCGGCTTTTCAATTTGTGGATGTGGTGAGAAATGCAGACAAAAAATATTCAAAACAATCACTCCAGAAACTATCTATAGCCGCCGATATTCTAAACGACGACACACTCATTAATTATGCAATCGGAAAAATAGAGGTCGAAGAATTTCCAAAAGAAAATCACGATATGTTAAGATATCGTATAGGCGAGTACTACCAACGAAAAGGTGAATGGGATAAGGCCATCGCCAGTTTCTCCAAGGTTCCTTCTACGTCAGCGTATTTTCCCAAATCAAAGTACATGGAGGGAATTGCCAACGTGAAACGAAATGATCTTAATTCAGCGTTGGCATGCTATTCTTCTTTGGCCGAGAATCGCTCCCTGGCTGGCGTTACGGACACTGATCGAGTAGCAGGATTGATGGGGATGGCTCGAATATATTACCAAGCCCACAAATGGGATCAAGCCATCGATGTATATCGACAAATACCAAGAGATACAGAACTCTGGCACGATGCTCTATTTGAATCGAGTTGGGCTCATATGCGGGCGGCTAATTTCAGGTCGGTATTGAGTAATTTTCATTCGCTCCATTCAGCATTCTATGAGGATTTTTATCTACCTGAATCCATTTTGCTCCGAGGCATTGTTTACCTGTACATTTGTCAATATGACGAAATGGATAAAGCCCTTGGTTTATTTGAAAGAATTTACCAACCTGTCCTTAATCGACTCGACGACTTTACCAAGACTACAACCGACCTCACTGCCTATTTTAACGAAACAGAGCGGGTGATTAAGAATTTCAATTTGTTAAAATCAGACTCAAATTCTCGTCGTGGCTATCGAGTTCCATTTTTAGTAGCTCGCGACATCATACGCGAAGGTGATTTTAAACATATTTACACTTATATTAATCGTGTGAGAGAAGAACTGGCCATTGTAAATGCGCAACCGGATATTTGGAGAAAATCCGTTGTAGGACAATACGCCAACAATTTGTTGAAAGGGCGATTAGATTCAAGCATCAAAAACATTTCAGGCATTGTTCGAACCCATATGTTGACCATGAAGCAAGAGCTTGCCGATATGTTTGAACAATATAATTTTGCTCGATACGAAATGCTTAACGGCAAAAAAGAAGCGCTCAAAAAGAAAATTCAAGGAAAGGGCGTTGTTACAGCCCATGTCGATGAGTCGAAAAATCGAAGTTTTTATATTCAAAACGGTTATGAGTACTGGCCCTTTCGTGGTGAGTATTGGCTCGATGAGATCGGTGACTACCACTACCTAGGGACCCAAGGTTGTGAATAGAACCATGAAACGAAACCTCTTCCTATTTTCGATTGTCACAATGGTGCCAGCAGTGGGCTTATCAGCCCCCACTAGTGGGGCAGCGCCCCTTGCTCGAACATTCTCGATGAATCGTACTCCAGCCCAAAATGTGAAAGCTCGAGGACAAGTTCGAAAGAAGAAAACCGTAAGCGACATGCTAAAAGAGATAGCAGCGGCAAGATCAACCCAGATTACGATCAAAAAAAACACCACGGCATTACCCGAAGTGGCTCAGCAAAAAAGGCCCACGGTAATGCCTATGTATGAAGTCAAACCCCCACGAAGCGGCGATTTGTTTCATGATGCCGGGACCGACGAAGAAAAGTTAGAGCAAATCACTGATCAGGGAATTGAACAACTCTATAAACTTTCCCAGCAATATAATCAGAGTAAAAATAGGGGTGAACTTTGGCTCCGACTTGCCGAACTCTATGTAGAGAAATCCAAATACATCGAATATCGACTGCAACGTGACTATGATCGAAAGCTTGAACTCTATTTTCAAAAGAAAGCACCCCAACCAAAATTGAATTTGAGCAAATCTAAAGAGTACAATTTAAAAGCCATCAAACTTTATGAGTGGTTCTTAAGAGACTTTCGTAATGACCCCAAAACTGACCAAGCCATGTTTTTTCTCGGTTATAATTATGTCGAGTTAGAACAGGTTAAAAAGGGAATCGGTTTCTACGAACAATTGACCAAGACCTATCCCAATTCCTCTTATGTAGGCGAAGCTCATTTCGCCCTGGGCGAATACTATTTCGATAATGACAAATGGGCAGATGCGCTAAAGTCTTACTCCGATGTTCTAAAAAATCGGCGAGCGCGCCTCTATACATTTGCGCTCTATAAAATAGCGTGGTGCCAATATCGGTTAAGCCGCGTGGGGCAGGGATTAAAAACTCTAGAAGAAGTTATCAGGTTAAGCCGTGGAGCCCAAGAAGATTCCCAACTAGCTGGCAAGAAAGTTGTGAACAAAATTCGTTTAGGTAGTGAAACTCTTAAAGACATCGTTTTATTTTTTGCAGATGTGGGGAATTACAAGAATGCAAGAGAATATTTTTTACATATTGGCGGGGATAAAGCTCAATACCCCATGCTTGAGAAGTTAGCTTTTCTTTACAGCGATCAAGGTCGACGTGAACAATCTCTTTTTATTTTTAAACAACTCTTAGAATACAATCCTACAGCACCCAAGGCGTTCGACTATCAATACCAAATTGTAACTAATTTTGCGACGAGCAAGGACCAGCGCATTTATCGCGATGAACTCTACACCTGGATAGACAATTACGGACCCGAAAGTGTTTGGGCCAAGGCAAATCAAGGAAATAAAAAACTGGTCGAAGACGCCTACCATCTCAGAGAATCCACTTTGAGAAATTACACTCTCTTACTTCATAAAAATGCACAGAACAGTCAGCGTAAGCCTGACATGATCGCAACCCGGCATGCGTACACTCTTTACCTTGAGAAATTTAGCGACTCCCCAAAGAGTCCTGAGATGCATTTCTTTTATGCTGAACTCATTTACGCCATGGGCGAGTACGATGTGGCCGGTAAAGAATATCGAATCGTTGCGGAAAAAGAACCTAAGGGGAAGTACTTTGATTTATCGGTGTTAAATTCGCTACTCTCTCTAGAAAAAGCTCTTAAAAATGATGACGAAATTAAGCAAATCGTCGGGGATAGTCTAGAACCTGCACCCTTTGGTGAGGCAGAATTGGCATTTATTGCTGCTGCTCAACGATACATAACGGTCGTCCCTAAAGGTGAAAAAGTCGTGGATGTAAAATTTAAGATTGGACGTTTACACTATGTGTACAATCATTTTGAGGATGCCATTAAAATCTTCAGACAGATTATTTCTCAATATCCGAAAACTCAATTTGCAGTCTATTCGGCAAATTTGATCTTAGACATCTATAATCTCCGCAAGGACTATGACAACCTGTCAAACGAGGGACTATCTTTAATGAAAAACAAGGCCCTTACAGAACAAGGGTTTCAGGCCGACGTAAAAGATCTTGTCGAAAAAGCAAGTTTCAAAAAGGCATTGGATCTTGAAGTTGGAAAAAACTATGAAGGAAGTGCAAAAGCATTTGCTACATTTGCTCAGAACTATCCGCGAAGTCCATTAGCTATATCTGCGGCTTTCAATGCAGGTGTGAACTATGAGCGGGCTCATAAATTTCCAGAAGCCATAGCTATGTACTCGAGAGTGGGTCATGGCGGTGTTGGCAAAGGAAATGACAAAGTTCAAAATAATAGTTTATTACTACTTGGGAGATTGTACGAACAATCTGGCCAATATGATAAGGCAGCTGTTCAATTTGAAAAGTATGCTAAAGATAATCCCCACGACAAACTCACGCCAGATCTCTACTATAACTCAGCGATTATTTGGGAAGGGCAGAAGGAGTACTCTCGGGCCATTTCTGATTATCAAAAATATTTTGAGAGAAGTAGGCGTCACGACAAGTCCTTGGCATTGTACTCTATTGCTCAAATTCACGAAAAAATGGGACACTCAAAAGCAGCACAAGACGGTTACAACACTTATTTAAATTCTGGCGCCAACGACTCTGAAAAAATTGTCGAGGCAAATTTTAGAATTGCCGACATTGATTCTTATCGGGGTCGTAATAGTGATGCAGAAAAAGGCTATCGAAAAACTGTTGGCTCGGCTAAGCATTTTGCGGGCAAAGGTAAACCGGCAGGAATTGTTTGGGCTGCCGAAGCTAAGTTTAAACTTACCGATGCTATCTACAATGATTTTCAAAATGTCAATATTCCCCATAATCCTAAAAAACAATCTACGGCCATCCAAAATAAATTTGGACTATTGGCAAAGCTTGGCAACAATTTGGCAGAAGTCATTAAATACGATGAGGGGAACATGGTCATCGCTTCGCTTTGCCGTTTGGGCCAAGCAAACGAGCATATGTATAAGGCTTTAGCCGGAGTTCCGCTGCCAACAGACCTGAATAAAGAAGAATTAGAAAGTTACAGGAAAAAAGTGGAAGCTGAATTGCTTGGGCCCCAAAAACAAAAGGCCCTGGATAATTACGTGAGTGCAATTAACAAGAGTTATGAAATCAATTATTATAACAAGTGGACGAAGATCGCCCTTGATGCCATGTCCAAGTATCAGCCGGCAAAATACGCGGCACCTCTTGAAGTCGTAACACCACAAATTAGGTATGACGAAATGGGGATGATGTGAGAATAGTTATCTACTTTCTTACAGCTTGTTTTGTCCTTTCAGGTTGCGTCACGGTCTTAGGGCCCCCTGACTCAAATACACCCACTGATGCGCCTAAAGATTTGAAAGATGCAGCGGCTCCAAATGCGTTGCCCGGTCCTGGGGCCCTCGAAGATCCTAATAAAAAAGAAATGCCCAACGTAGAGTCCCTGAAAACTGCAGAACCCACTGTTCCCGCTGATACCGAATTGGATTCCCTTTACAAGAGATTTATTGAGGCAAAACAGGCGCGACAATTCAAAGCTGCTACGGATATTGCAGGGCAAATACTAGCGCGAAATCCAAATGATATTAAAGTTTTTAATGCTCTTGCTGTAATGTCAATCGACCATGGAAAATACGAATTAGCTCGAATGTTTTTAGATAAAATTCTGACAAAGGAACCGGGTAATTCAGCGGCTCTCAATAATTTGGGAGTTATAGAATTAAAAACTGATAATTTGCGCCTTGCTTTGGTCCAGTTCAAAAAAGCCATTGGCTCTGACTCAAGAAACAAAGCGGCCCACGCCAATTTAGGTTCTATTTGTCTTCAGTATAGAAATTTTCAGTGCGCATCGACCGAACTTATGGCCGCTTATGACAATGGGGACCAAGGTACAGATACTTTAAATAATCTCGGATTCGCTTTAGCTGGAGCAGGACACTATGATCAAGCGGAGAGTTATTATGACAAGGCGGGTGCGAAAAATTCGTCCAATGTGACGGTGCTTTTAAATTATGCAGTGCTTCTCATTGAACACGCCAATCGTCCCCAAGACGGAATTAAAGTTTTGAACAAATTGCGGTTTGTTGCACATGAACCTGCTATACTTGAAAAAGTAGATTACCTCGCCAAAAAGGCAGAGGGGAAAAACCCGACTCCAAAGGATGCACCAATTGACTAACATAGGGGTGTGGATAGTTTTTTTCTTCGCATTTTCATGGTCCATGATCTCTTTCTCTGCGGAAAAACAAACGAAAAGAACAAATGTCGACTTTGAAGATCAACTTGTAACGGGTGAAGTCAAAAAGCCAGAATTATTTTATTTATTGCAAAAGAAACAATTTAATTTTGGTAAGTTAATCAAATTGCGTGAAAATTTTGTGCCAGAAATGGTGAAAACCGCCGAGGATATTGAAAAAGCAAAATGAGCTCAGATACTAAACAGCCTGTATTTTTAAGATCGGTAAAAGACGGTAAGGTCTTAGATACCAAGCAATTTTCGAGTCAGCAGATCGTTATTGGGCGTGAAGGAGAAATTGATTTTGCCGTCAATGATCCTAGTGTATCACCCATTCATGCCATGGTAGAAGAACGAGAGCCGGGAAAGTATTTTGTTTCAGATTTAGGCAGCCAAGCCGGCACCTATATCAATGGTGAAAAAATCGTTGATTCAATCTTGCAAAACGGTACAGAAATTCATGTGGGACAAGTCACTGTTGAATTTCACATTGGAGTTCCAAAACCTCGAAAGGCAGCCGAGCACGATGAAGTTAATTCTACCACAAAAGACGGCGACAGCTTAAAGGCAGATGCGCCGGCTTCTAAAGTATCAAAATCAAAAAGTTCAGCTCCAAAGCTTCCCTCCTTTACCTCAGGAGGAGTTGAAATGGTAACAACGGGTACTCACAAATCTTCAAAACGTCGCAAGGCTGCAAAGGGAACTTTTGCTCCGTCTACCTCTGTGAATTTTCAAAAAACATTAAGACCAGGAAAAGGAAATACAGTCGAAATAACTTTGGCCTGGCAAGATAGAGTCTTAAATACCTATCATTTCAATAAAACTCAGACTGTTCAAATTGGGTCTCATCCTAAAAATCAAATTATATTGCCAGTATTTGGATCAGTTAGAGTGTCCCATCCTATTTTGAATCTAGATAGCGCAGCGACTATTTATTTAACCTCTGATATGACCGGTGAAATCAACAAAGAAGGGGGTAGCACCACCAAATTTGATGAGCTCAAGAAAAAGGGACTCATCTTTGCTTCAGGTTCTGGGTTTGCCTACACACTTCAACAAAACGAATTGGTTAAAATTAACTTTGGCGAAGGGGTGCTCATATTTATTCGATTTGTCGCCGCTGTTCCTGAGCCACGAATGGTTCCCTTTATTGATCTCAGTGTAAATCAACTCACGGCCCTAGTAATAGGTTTGATGGGCACAGCTTTGTTCTTGTTTTATGTATTCTTGTATGCCCCGACTCCTCTAGAAAAGGAAGAAGAAGAGGAGCCACCGCGCAAGGCAAAATTCTTTTATAGAAAACATGTCGAAGAGGTTAAGCCTGAGACCCAGTCTGTAAGCAAGTCGGCGCAAGAAGCGATTAAAGATCAAAAAGTCGCACCCGCACGAGGTGAAGTGGGCGCGGCTAAAGAGGCAAAACCAAATAAAAATAAAACGGCTAAGCAAATTCCAACCACAAATAAAGCGGGCAAAGACAAAGGTATCCAAAAGACTCAAGGCAAAAAAGCAAGTGCAGCGGCAAAAACTCCAGTTAAAGATGTTAAAAAATCAGGCCTACTCGGGGTGTTCGGAACAAAAGGTGTTCAAGATCAAATCAATAAAGCTTCAAGCGGAGCAGGCAATGCGTTGGGAGCCAGTAAATCGGCCACAGGTGCTGGCGCTGAGGCTGCCGGGGCTGGCATTGTACCCGGTGCCGGAATGAGAGAAACCGGTGCAGGCGGCAACGGCACGGCCACGGTTGGGATTGCAGCTCCCCAAACAAAAGGTCGGGGGGGTGGAATCAGCGGTTATGGCACGGGAAGCCTGGGTGCTAAGAAAAACGCAAGCATTGTTGCTGGCGGCGACGACGCCACATTTACAGGTAGCATTGACAAAGAAGCCATTAGGCGTGTCGTGCAAGCAAACTTAAAACAAATTAAGGCTTGCTATGAAAAAGGATTGAATAGGGAACCCGGCCTTTATGGAAAAATTGTCATACAATGGACCATCGGAACCAATGGCCGAGTTTTGGAAGCAGGTATAAAGGGTACAACAATGAATTCAAGCGAAGTAGAAGCGTGCGCTGTGGCAAGATTGAAAACATGGAAATTTCCTGAGCCTCCGGTCAACGAGGTAGCTGTCGTTAGCTATCCGTTCGTCTTTCAGGCCCAGGAGTAATTAAGAAAGTTTTTTAAAAACTCTAGGAGGAAGCATCATGCAACCAACACCAGAATCTGGAAATTTTATCGTCATGGCATTCCAAGGCGGTGGATGGGGTATGATCCCCATTGCCATTGTCATGGTCTTTGTCATTTTCTTGATCTTCGAGCGCTTTATGGCTCTCAAGAAACTGGCCATCGATAAGGAAGATTTCAATGAAAAGCTCTTCGGGATGGTTCTCAGAGGGGACATCAGGCAAGCTATCACTTTTTGTGACAGCAGACCGGCTCCCCTTACAAACACTTTAAAGTCCGGTCTTGTTCAAGTTTTGAACAAACGACCAGACGAAGAAGTTCAAGTGGCCATGGACGGAGCGGTGCTAAAAGAAATGCCAAATCTAGACGGTTGGACGGGGTTTTTGGCTGTATTTGGTAACGTCGCAACGTTGCTCGGCCTATTGGGGACTATCGTTGGTTTGATCCATTCATTTAGAGCAGTTACCAATGCAGACCCGGCTCAAAAAGCGACTCTTCTTTCTGCCGGTATTGCAGAGGCCATGAACTGTACGGCATTTGGTTTGATTGTCGCTATTCCTTCCCTTATTGCCTACGGTTATTTTCAAACTAGAACGCAAAGAATAATCAACGATATCAGTGAAAGCAGCATGAATATCATGAACCTCATTGTCGCCAACCGCGATAAGATGAAGGATTAAAGGGAGCTTCGAGAAATGTTCACTGAAAGTAATCCAAACGGTAAAAGGGACACAGACGTAGAATTAAATCTTGTCCCCTTTATTGACCTTATGAGCACGTGTATTAGCTTTCTCCTTATAACAGCTGTTTGGACCCAAGTGAGCATGATTCAAATCGGTAGTTCTATCTACGGTAAGAAAAATGATTCTGGACAAGTTGAAACTCCACAAAGAGAACAAGTGAACTTAAAGGTTGATGTGGTTGATTCTGGATACATAGTCAATGCTGGCCAACAATCCACTCGTATCCCAAAGCTTGGTGGAGAATATGACCAGGCTTCGCTGACGACACGATTAAAAGATTTAAAAAATAAGTATCCCGAAAAAACCGATGGGATAATCAGTCTCCTCGACACCATTAAATATGACGAACTTATTCGCGGTATGGATGCCATGATGACGGCCGGATTCCCAGAGATCGCCATCGCGACTCAAGGGGCAGGGATGTAGGAGAACAAAATGCCAATTTACATACCGGGTAGGAGAGACAGGAGAAAAAGAAATCGCTTAATCAACGCCAAGCGAACTATTGTCGTTGGGCTAAGCCTGACCTCTATGGTCGACATGTTCACCATTCTCGTCGTATTTTTGCTTCAAAACTACAGTGCCACCGGTGAAATCATTTATATTCCTAAAGATGTGAAATTGCCAAAGGCGAGCCAAGTGAAAGAGCTTAAACCTGCTCACATTGTGACACTTAATTTAAAAGACGTAGTTTTAGACAAAGAAGTTGTGGCTAAGCTTGATGACGTGAAAGCCCAAAAGGATTGGATGATTCCCAAATTAAGAGAGCGATTGTCAGCAATGCTTCAGCAAGATGATATTCTCGCAAAACAGGCCGTGGCTCAGAATATCAAGAAGGCCATCCCCCTGGTCCCAGGCGCTACTCCTGTGCCTGACGAGAGCCGCCGTAAAGTCACCGTGCAAGCCGATAAGGAAATGGATTTTCTCACCATAAAGAAAATCATGTTTACTGTGACTGAAGCCGGTGCAGTAGAAATAAATTTTGCTGTTATGAAAAAAGAAGAGCCACTCACTAAAACAAACTAATGGCCCCGCGTCAAACCCACCACGTACGCTGCCGGTTTCATTCTTTTTAAAACATTAAAAAGTCCATCATAAATGGGGAGTTTTAAAGGCTCTCTCTATCGATCGCGTCAGCTCTTTGATAAGTGTAAAATAGTTGGACAATATAATAGGAGACTTTCGGTTTTTTTGATGCTTAAACCATGCCAAGTCCGTGGTATTATTTAAAGAGGCAATAAAGGCGAAAAAGGCTTAATGCAGAGTTTAAAACGGTGGGGATTTGTTGGCCTTTTAGTTTTGCTGGGAATAGAAATACTGACCTTAGCTCCGAAAAAACTGGGCCCAGGTCAAGATGAGGCGGCAATATCAAAGTCAGTTCAAGAGGCAGAAATTCTTCCACAAACAAAACCAAGTCAATCGCCTCATTCAACGGTAACGACGATGTCCCAAGTGATGCGCGGAGTGCATCTTGTTGAAACAGGGCAGGGAAGAAAAGAATGGGAGCTTGATTCAGACTATGCCCAAGGTTTTAAAGACAAGGGAATATGGAAGCTAAAAGGGGTTCACGTGAAGTTTTTTGGTAGTTCCGAAACAACATACACTGTCACCGGAGATTCGGGATCTATAGAAACTGAAACGAAAAATATGGAAATCGAAGGAAACGTAGTGACGACCACCACAGATGGATACTTATTCAAATCAAAGTCTCTACATTATACGAGCAATCCTAGAACTTTGGTTTCAGACGACGACGTTTTTATTGTAGGGCCAAAAGAAATAGATGGTCAATTTGAAGTTTCAGGTAAAGGCCTCAACGCCGAATTGGATTCAAATATCATGAGTCTCAAAAAAAATGTGCACGCTGTAAAATCCATTTCCCCTGGAAAGACAATGACCATTCGATCCAACTGGGCACGCGTTAATAGCAAGAATAGCGAAGCTCATTTTGAAGATGATGTCCAAGTAGATATTGAAAATATGAGAATGACTGGCAGTAAAGCTGATTTTGAATATGAGCAAAAAACTCATTTGTTGAGATCTCTTAATATGGTCGGGAACGTGAAAGTTACTGATCAAAATCATTGGGCTTCGTCTAAACGCGCTCAAGTATTATTTGCTTCCAATGAATTTATTCTCACTGGAGAACCTCGGGTCATACAAGATGACAACGAACTAAGGGGAACAGAAATTCGATTTATCAATGGCGGAAAAGAAGTGCGAGTGTCCAAAGCCCGCGCTCGTGTCGACAATAACGAAGTTGAAGAGCGCAAAAACAAAAAGGCGGTAGATCAGTGAGCGTATTAGAAATTGAGAAAATTTCTAAGTCTTATAAAAAGCGCAAGGTTGTCGACGAGGTGAGCTTTAATGTGAATTCAGGTCAGATCGTGGGGCTTTTGGGTCCTAACGGTGCAGGCAAGACTACGAGTTTCTATATGGTTGTTGGTTTGATCAAACCAGATTCTGGCGACATCAAGGTTGATAGTAAAAGCATAGGTCGTCAGCCCATGTACCAGAGGGCCCGAATGGGTGTCAGTTATTTGCCCCAAGAACCCAGCGTATTTCGAAAACTTACTGTAGAAGATAATATTATGGTTGCTTTAGAGGCCCATGGCCTTGAAGGCTCTGAACGGTCTGAGCGACTAGAAGAATTGCTGACCGATTTTAAGATTCATCATGTGAGTAAGAACTACGCTTATTCTCTTTCTGGTGGGGAGCGAAGACGTGTAGAAATCGCTCGGGCGTTGGCGGGTAACCCATCATTCTTACTCTTAGATGAACCTTTTGCAGGTATTGACCCCATTGCTGTAGGGGATATTCAAAACATTGTATCGCAATTAAAATCTAGAAATATTGGAATATTGATCACAGACCACAACGTGAGAGAAACTCTTCGTATTTGTGATCGGGGCTACATATTAAAAGAAGGAAAAATCCAGGTAACAGGAACAGCAAAAGAAATTGCCCAATCACCCATCGCTCGAAAATTTTATCTCGGTGAAAACTTTGATTTGTAAAAGGCAGAAGATTTAATGGCATTAGAATTAAAACAGGGTTTGAGACTTTCTCAGCAGCTGCGTATGACTCCGCAGCTACAGCAAGCAATTAAACTATTGCAACTTTCTCGACTTGAGCTCGAACAAACAATCACCAAGGAGATGGAAGAAAACCCCATTTTAGAAGAAGCAGTTGAAACGGCAGACGATGATGCGGCGGCTAAAGAAACTGAACAATTAGATATGGCTGAAGACGAAGCAGCCCCCCCTCCGGCAGCCGACGACAATAAAAAAGAAGAATTCGAATGGGAAAACTATGTCGAAGATAATTTTAGACAATCGGCTGGCCAATCCAACTTGCGAAACATTGAAGAAGTGCAAAATTATGAAAATATGATCACTCGCCACGAGAGCCTTCAAGAATATCTTATTTGGCAGATAAAGCTTTCAGGGTTTAGCGAAGAAGAAGAACGAATTGGCATTAAGATCATTGGCAACATTGATGATGATGGGTATATCAAGACGCCATTAGCTGAAATCTGCCCTGAAGAGAATCTTCCTGAAGAAGAAGTTCTTAGCTTTCTTGAACTCATTCAAGAATTTGACCCGCCAGGTATTGGTGCGAGGGATCTTCAAGAGTGTCTTTTGATTCAAGCCAAAGTCTTAGGCGAAGATACAAATGATATGGTTCATATCATCAAGAATCATATGAAAGATTTAGAGAAAAAGAATTTTGAAGGTATAGCCAGGGCCACGGGCAAGCCTTTGCAAGAAGTTATTGAAATCTGCAAAATGATTTTTGAGATGGAGCCAAAACCGGGCCGTAGTTTTGCCCTCAGTGAAACTCAGTATGTGACACCTGACGTGTATGTTTATAAAGTCGGTGAAGAGTATGTGGTTTCTCTAAATGAAGATGGACTACCTCGACTCAAAATCAGCAATTTTTATAAGAATGTCTTGTCGGGTAAAGAATCCAGCAATGTAACAAAAGAATATATTCAAGAAAAATTACGATCGGCAGTTTGGTTAATCAAATCAATTCACCAAAGACAACGAACAATTTATAAAGTTACCGAGAGTATAGTTCGATATCAGCGTGATTTTTTAGACAAGGGTTTGGAATTTCTTAAACCTATGATACTTAGAGACATTGCCAATGACATCGGTATGCACGAGTCGACCGTGAGTCGTGTTACCACATCAAAATATGTTCATACCCCCCGCGGAATTTTTGAGCTCAAGTATTTCTTTAACAGTGGAATAAACAAAACTGACGGTGAGTCCTTAGCCAGTGAGTCGGTGAAAGAAAAAATAAAAGAACTTGTTTCGCAAGAAGACATAAAAAATCCGTATTCAGATCAAAAGATTGTGGAATTCCTAAGAACTCAATCGGGCATAGATATAGCACGGCGCACCGTAGCTAAATACAGAGATATTCTGGGAATTTTGCCTAGCAGTAAACGAAAAAAATATTTTTAACTTGCCCCTTGATAAGGGGATTAGTTGCTACCAAATTGATACCGATGTTTCTTGTCCCACCGAGCTTAGAGGAGGTCCAAATGCAAACCAAATTTACTTTTAAACATATGGAGCCATCAGATTCTATTATCGAACACGCCCAGGAGCGAATCATGCGGCTTGACAAGTACGCTCTTCGCAAGGAAGAAAAAGTGCATTTTATATTTAGTATTCAAAAGCACGTGCAGGTTGCAGAAATTATTATTGACGCTGGGTCAGTGCATTTTACAGCTGTGGCTAAAGATGAAAAACTTCTGGCAGCTATCGATTACGCCATTGATAAGTTAGAGAGACAATTTATTAAACATAAAGAAAAAGTCCAAAACCATAAGGACTTTGACCAAAGCAATGAAGGTATTCTTACCCAGCAAATCGCTGATATTAACAAACGAAACGCGGGCTAACGAATTTTCATGCAGCGAGGCTCTTTTTTGAGGGCCCCTCGCTGCCGATTTCTAAATTAAGAAATGCCCTTTATCTGGTGCCATTCAGCCTAAAGTAGAGCATACCCTGTCGGAACTATCTTTATTTCTATACCAAGGTAAAGAATCTGAAAATTATTTTTACACTATTCTAAAAAATTCCGAAGTGTCCCCTAGAGAGTAATCATCAAGGAGGAACTTCGAAGATGGAATTTTTCAGATCGTTGCAATTCTTTATATTTTCCCTGACTTTGACAATATTGTGGAGTGGTCAGAGTTATGCATTCGACTTTGGGCTTGCTTCAGATTTTCATGCCGTAAGAACCAACGACACGGCCCTCACTGCTGCCCAGGAGTTCGGTCATATCATGCTCCAGGAGTATCTCATTATGGAGAGCCAGGGGAACTCGACAACTTACGCCCTTGCAGCCAATTTAAAAGCTACAGTCAGTGGGGGAATACGAGACGGCTTTCACGTGGGTGGTGGTATGGGCCTAAGATCCACATCGGGACGTAGAAGCGATACCTATTTCAACGGTATCTTAGGGTTTCACTTTGAACCTGCATCCCGAGTTTCAGTACATGTGGACGGAGGCATTAGCTTTGCAAACGACAACAATAATAGTTCAGTTCAGATTGGCGGCGATTCGGCCCTCTGGGGCGTAAGTTTACTTTATCACCTTTAAAAGATAGACGCTCAAACACTGCGCCGTTGCGGCTTTTCTATTGACCAAATCCTGGAAATTGCAATAGATTTTACATTTCAACACAGGAGAAATCATGTCCTATAGCGGGCCAAAAGATTATTACTTTACAAGCGAGTCGGTGACCGAAGGGCATCCCGACAAAGTAGCTGACCAAATCAGCGACTCGGTTTTAGATGCCATTCTGGCAAAAGACCCTAAAGCACGGGTTGCATGTGAAACCTTAGTAACAACGGGTGTTGCATTTATTTCTGGAGAAATCACGACCAACGCTTACGTTGACTTTCCCGAAACCGTACGCAAAGTGATTAAGGGAATTGGCTACGATAATTCTGAATTGGGTTTTGACGGAAATTCTTGCTCTGTGCTGACGAGCATTGGCCGCCAGTCTCCTGATATTGCAATGGGTGTTGATAGCAAAGATGATAAAGAGCAAGGTGCCGGCGATCAGGGAATGATGTTTGGCTACGCCATAAATGAAACTCCCGAACTGATGCCATTGACTATTAGTCTTGCTCATAAATTGACGAGACGCCTGGCCGAAGCTAGAAAAAACGGAGAGCTTAAATATTTACGACCCGATGGTAAAAGCCAAGTCACTATTGAATATAAAGGCGGCAAAGCCGTAAGGGCTGATTCGGTGGTTGTTTCCACTCAGCATAATCCCGACGTGACGCTTAATAAAATTCGCGATGATGTAATAGAAAATGTTATTAAAAAAGCAATTCCTCCTCAATGGCTCGACAGTAAAACAAAGATCTATGTGAATCCCACAGGCCGATTTGTTGTGGGTGGACCACAAGGTGACGCTGGGTTAACGGGTCGAAAAATCATTGTTGATACTTATGGAGGCCATGGGGGCCACGGGGGCGGAGCTTTTTCTGGTAAAGATCCATCCAAAGTTGATCGCTCAGCATGCTATGCAGCCCGACATTTGGCTAAGAATGTGGTAGCCAGCGGATTAGCGGACCGATGTCTGATTCAAGTTGCTTACGCCATTGGTGTGGCTCAGCCCATGAGTGTTTTTGTCGACACTTTTGGCACAGAAAAAGTCGCTGTTGAAAAAATAAACAAAGCAGTAAAAGAATTATGGGATTTGCGGCCGGCGGCTATTATTAAGTATTATGATTTATTAAAACCGCGGTATTTACCCACGGCGACCTACGGACATTTTGGAAGAACAGAAGAAAGTTTCACATGGGAAAAGACCGAGCGAGCCGACGCCCTAAAAAAACTCGTGTAAGTTATAAACATAAATCGGAGAAGAAAATGGTACAGGATTACAAAGTCAAAGACATTTCTCTAGCTGAAGAAGGCAGACTTGACATTCAGTGGGCCGAAAGCCGCATGCCCGTTTTGATGGAATTTCGACGTGAATTCAGTAAATCAAAACCATTGGCAGGTCAGCGCATTGCCGGTTGCTTGCATGTGACCAAAGAAACCGCCGTTCTCATTGAAACATTAGAAGCGGTAGGTGCCAAAGTGAGTTGGTCGGGTTGTAATCCTCTTTCCACCAACGACGCTGTGGCTGCGGCTTTAGCAAAGGCCGGGATAAGCATTTATGCTTGGCATGGCATGAATCGCGATGAATTTTATTGGTGCATCGAGAAAACTTTAGAATTCAAACCGACATTAACATTAGATGACGGTGCAGATTTAATTATGTCTGTTCACACAAGACGAAAAGAATTTATGGCAGATATAATTGGTGGGACTGAAGAAACAACCACCGGTGTTCATCGCCTACGATCCATGGCTCGTGAAAAAGCATTGAAGTACCCGGTCATTGCTATCAATGATGCTGAAACTAAGTGGGATTTTGATAATGTCTACGGTACCGGCCAATCTAGTTGGGACGGTGTTATTCGAGCAACCAGTGTTTTAATTGCTGGCAAAACATTTGTGTCGGCTGGTTATGGCCATTGCGGTAAGGGCTGTTCAGAGCGCGCCAAAGGAATGGGCGCTAATGTTATCGTCACTGAAATAAAACCAACAGCGGCTTTGAAGGCCACTTTAGATGGTCACCGCGTGATGAAGATGGATGAAGCTGCAAGACACGGTGACATTTTCATTACAGCCACCGGGATGAAAGATGTTTTAGTGAAGCGACACTTTGAGATGATGAAAGATGGCGCGATCATTTGTAATACAGGCCATTACGATTGCGAAATCAATATTCCTGACCTTGAGAATTTGTCGACGAGCAAGCGCACCATTCGCGCCAATTGCGAAGAATACACGATGAAAAATGGTCGTCGCATATTTTTGCTAGCACAAGGCCGGCTCGTCAATCTGGCCGCTGCCGAAGGTCACCCCAGCGAAGTGATGGACATGAGCTTTGCCAACCAATTCTTAGGCATGGTGAAACTCGCTAAAGATGGTAAGTCCATGGCAGCGGGCGTTCACGATATTGATCCCGCCCAAGATCAAATGCTTGCTCTGACAAAATTGAAAACCATGGGCATGAACATCGATAAATGGACGCCCGAGCAAGCTAAGTATGCCAATGCATATTTAGAGGGTACTTGAGGCGAAGTACGGCCATAGTATTCTGACGTACTTCACCCAAATGTCCTTAATTTAATTTAATTTAATTGTTTGAGCGTTTGTTCAAGGCGATTAGCAAATTTAGTAATATCGGCAACGGCAATATTTTCATCTGAAACAACTCTTAGTCCAATCGTTCTGGCTTCTTTAAAGCGACGAAGTGGATTCAAAAAATGAACAGACTTCATCAAGTAACCGGCGGTTAATTCAGCCACACCCATACCAGGGAATCCCCAATAAAAAAGATCTGGAATTGGATCTGATGCAATCTTACCAAGAGAAATTCCCAACGAAGCACCACCAACAAAACCCGCATAAAAACCACCCACGAGCAATCCAACATCTATTACGAGGACTCCAGCGCCGCCGTAGTAAAGGTTATGTCGAAGTGAATTTAGTTCATAAGTTGTATAAGATCGATTACCTAAAGTTCGACAGCTGTTTTGTACCGTATCACAAAGTTCAAAAGTGACTTTTTGGTCATTCGAAGTGACCTTTAGAAATCGAGTTTCTGAAGGATTTTTTGGTTTTACGTCTGCAAAACCTACATTGTTATTGAAAGAAATAATGAAAAATAAACTGAGAAGGACCGAAATTCGTAATAGGTTCATAATATATTCTCCTTAAAAAAGACTATGGAGAACTTTAGCAACATCTGTACCCAAGCCCAGGAGTAAGCTTGATCTACTTAACATTTGATGGCGGAAGGAGCTTCGTTAACCAGTGAATTAAAGCCGACAGGAAAGACTAACGAATTTACCCTTAACAGGTACCGACAAACTAATCGGGGCCCCGACAACGGTGCTCGCAGCTGGCAGATAAACTATGCCAGATGGATCATCCTGGCTAGGGTCGATGATAAAGCATTGAAACTCGTCTTCCTTTCCCGGGGTTCCTTTCGGTACAACACAAACAAACTCAATTCCAGATTCCGGTTCAATGAACTTCTTCGTTGTTTCGACTGATGTATCCATGGTAAAACGTCCAATAGTTGACATGATTATAGTTGACCCGCTAGCCACATTGACCGCTTCGCAGTCATACTTAGCTCCAAATACAGAGCCACAAAAAAGTAAAGTGCCAAAAAAGAAAGCAGTAAATCGCATGGTCTACCTCCTGAGAAGAATGATTCTTAGCTGGCATGGGAATCAGAGTCAATAAACCTAATAATTTCGAACTGGAACTCGGCATCTATGACAAGGGCAGTGGTAGCTACCACTTCTCAAACATTCCCAAGAGATTCGGGTTTGGGGGCGGCGGCCGTGGGACCTTCATGGGTCCCGGCCAGCCGCCCAACAAACTTTTAGTTGGGTTTTGTGGATGTCCGAGGACTATCGGCTTTGCGGTGTATTAAATCGTAGTTAAATCGAAACAAGGAGCTCAGTGGTTAGGATTCAGTATGATGAGTGATTTTTGAATTTAGGGAAATAATTTTCATTTTCTAAAATATATTTCTTGACCGTATCCAAAATGAAAATTCGTAATCGCCTTTGAGCTTGTAGATTTTGCTGTTTAAAGATCCTCATACTTGAGGTGAAAGGTTATTTTTAAGTTTTTGATTTTTCAGAAGCCATTTATTTTCTCGCCCAGCCGTTGTCCAATACATGCGAAAAATGCTCTCGTAAATAGTGATGTTATACTCGGCCCTGTCTTTTAAAAAAGGAGTTGGTATGAAATCACCCATGAATGTAATAATCGAAAAAAATAACAAAGATTTTTCTATAAGCTACCCCCTTCATAACAAAGCCCTCGAATTGGCAAAAGATTTTAAACGTCTAGAAATTGAACTCGTTGATATTATTCAAAAGATCGATGCTGCGAAAATATTTCGCAAACTCGGCTTTGCTAGTCTCTACGAATATGTAAACCAAGGTCTCGGGTTATCAGAATCTGTAAGTTATTCACTTATTAATGTTTCAAGAAAATCAATGGCAATCCCAGAGCTGAAATCTGCCATTCAGCAGGGTAGTTTGAGCATTTCTCAGGCCAAGCGCATCACATCAGTTATCACAAACGTTAACGCGTCGACCCTTATTGCAAAAGCCAAAGTCATGACACAAAAAGAAATTGAAAAAGAAGTGGCAAAAATTAATCCTAAGGCAGCCGTTCCTGAGAGGGCATCGGTATATCAGCGAAGATAGAGTTGAACTTCGCCTTTCACTAAAAGGAGAGATTATGAAAAACCTTAGACGCATTCAGGATCTGGAATGTCAACGAACCAAAACGACTTGTGATTTAGAAAAAACCTTGGAAGTCATAATCAATGACTATATTCAAAAGCACGACGCCGTTACAAAAAGTGAAAAAGTCTTACATAAACTATCCTTAAGAACTGTAAATTCAAACGCTAACTCCAGGGCCAATACCAAAGCCGATGACAATGACAAAGACAATAATAGCAGCCAAACTCAAATTCAAAAAACCAAAATCGCTGAGAATTCTTCTAAAACTAATAATAACCACGAAGCCTCCCATCCCAAAATTAATCAGAGAGTAGCAATTTCTTCAGAAATCAAACACCAAGTGAACCAGAGAGATCAGGGCCAGTGTTGCTTTAGAAATTCTCAAGGGACAAGATGCATAAACAGGCGTTGGCTTGACGTTCATCATCGCAAACCCATTGCTAAAGGCGGCGACAATTCGTTAGAAAATCTCGTTACCCTTTGTAAGGCCCATCATCGATTACAACATGAATTCGCACCAGGATCAGTCTCCGGATAGTCTCAAAGATTGTTAGCGCTTACTGCTATTTATATTTAGAGATTTATTTGCAGACTTGATCGTCGACCTTAGGAACATAAGAACATCTAACCTCTACGGTAAGATATTCTTTTCATAAAAAAACACTTGAACCCAGAAAGATCTTTAATTCATACGCCAAATCTAAGTTGGGGGCGGCGGCCGTGGGACCTTTCAGGGGTCCCGGCCAGCCGCCCAACCAACAATTCGCGAGGGGTTGAAAACAGTTTGTTGGGCCGCGAGCGTTTAAAATTGAATTCCAAATTAATTCCGGCTATCACTTCTTAAACAATTCCATGGAGGACCAAATAATGAATAAAATTCTAGCCGCAATCGCAATCATGCTTTCCGGTGCCCTCGCCCAAGCCCACACCATTCAAGAAGTCTGCAGTTTAATTGCAAGTTACAATAGTCAAAATGGAATCGAATGCGTCAAAGCCATTTCAACAGCAAATTATTTTGACGTTGACGCCACAGAATTTTGTTACGTGGTTTCAACCTCAAGTTCAACCAACGGTGTTGCATGCGTAAAATCAATTTCTGGCAATCGATTTCAGACAGATGCCGTGGCCGTCTGTACTTTGATAAACTCTTATAATTCAGCCAACGGTTTGGCCTGCATCGCGGTCATTGCAAATAAACAGTATCTCAATGGCACCGCAGAGCTTTGCAAAAACATCGCTGCCTCAAGTTCGACAAATGGCCTCATTTGCATGAGAGATTCAGGAGTACCAGCCGGTAAAACGTGCCCCACCCTCAAAGAAACTTCAGATTCTATTGGTGCCGCCCTTGACGAGTTCTATAATGGCAAACCAAGAACCGCCGTAAAAATGCTTCAGGGCTTACAAGATCAAATCAACACCTGCTTGCAGTAACGAACTTTAAATTTACTGGCAACTTGGGACCTCAAAAGGGCCTAAGTTAGCCAGGGACTTAATTGTCGGCGACTTCACTCATTGATCTTTTTGAATTTGACCAAGTAGAGGCTACGAAAAAATTGATGCCGGCATAAAATTCAAGCTTTGCATTATACATATTGCAACATATTGCGACATATAGTATACGTCGACTTATGGCTAGCAAGAAGATGACTACGACGGTCTACATCACAGAAGAACAGAACCAAATGCTAAAAGAACTCAATCGCCGAACAAAAGTACCCGTGGCTGAATTTATTCGAGAGGGAATCGATTTAGTTATCGATAAGCATCGATCAAAGTTACCAGGGCAATTGGATCTCACTCGTGACGTCTCCCACGACAATCCCAAGTCTTAACCAAATTCGAAATTTTTCAATTATTGCCCATATTGACCACGGCAAAAGCACTTTGGCTGATCGGCTTATTGAAACCACCGGCGCTTTAAGTCAAAGGGAAATGAAAGACCAATTTCTCGACAACATGGAGCTAGAACGTGAGCGAGGAATCACCATCAAGGCCCAGACAGTTAGGCTCCATTACAAAGCCAAATCGGGTCAAACCTATCAACTCAATCTCATCGATACTCCCGGCCACGTAGATTTTAGCTACGAAGTTAGTCGTTCTTTAGCAGCTTGTGAAGGTGCCATTCTCGTTGTGGATGCCTCTCAAGGTGTTGAAGCGCAAACCTTAGCTAATGTCTATATGGCTATTGATAATAATTTAGCGATTATTCCCGTTCTCAACAAAATAGACCTTCCCGCTGCAGACCCCGACGGAGTGAAACAACAAATCGAAGATACAATTGGCCTAGATGCCAGCAGCGCCATCTACGCAAGTGCGAAGGAAAAATTAGGCATAGAAGATATTTTAGAGGCGGTTGTTGCCATTGTTCCGCCCCCCAAAGGCGATGCCAGTAAATCTGTAAAAGCTCTCATATTTGACAGCTGGTTTGACCCCTATCAAGGAGTTGTGATTTTAGTTCGCATGGTGGATGGAATAATCAAACCCCAAATGAAAATCAGGCTCATGAGTGTAGGTAAAGATTTTGAAGTCCTCAAAGTTGGCGCTTTCATGCCCTACGCTCAAGAGCTCGACGAGCTTAATCCAGGGGAAGTAGGTTTTATTATTGCGGGAATAAAAGACGTCCATGACACCAAAATCGGCGACACTGTGACCGATGCCAAAAAACCCGCCACCGAAATGCTTAAAGGATTTAAAATTGTAAAACCCATGGTGTTTAGTGGAATTTTTCCGGTAGATGGCCCCGATTACGAAAATTTGAGAGACGCTCTAGATAAACTTGCGCTCAATGACTCAAGTTTTTCCTTCGAACCTGAAACAAGTATTGCTCTTGGTTTTGGTTATCGTTGTGGATTTCTCGGACTTTTGCATATGGAAATTGTACAGGAACGTCTTGAAAGAGAATATGGCCTAAATCTCATTACAACAGCTCCAAGTGTTGTGTATCGTGTGACAAAAACCAATGGGGAAGTCAGTGAACTTGAAAATCCAGCTCTTCTTCCCCCTCCCACTCATATTGCAAAATTAGAAGAACCCATTATTACTTGTACGATTCACGCTCCCACTGATTTTATCGGGACTATTTTAAAACTCTGTGAAGAAAAACGGGGAGTACAGAAAAAACTCGAATACGTCACTGCAACTAAAGCCATTATCGTCTACGAATTGCCCCTTAACGAGGTAGTTTTAGATTTTTATGACAAACTTAAAAGCCTTTCAAAGGGCTATGCATCTCTCGACTATGAGTTTTTAGAATTTAGAGAAAGTAAGCTCGTCAAACTTGATATTCTTATCAATACTGAGCCTGTGGATGCGCTCTCTCTCATTGTTCACGAAAGTAAAGCTTACTCTCGAGGCAGAAAGCTCACAGAAAAACTTAAAGAGCTTCTTACCCGGCAACAATTTCAAGTGGCAATTCAAGCTGCTATTGGAGCTAAAATTATTGCTCGGGAAACACTTGGCGCTCTGCGTAAAGATGTTACAGCGAAATGTTATGGCGGAGATATCACCCGTAAGCGTAAGCTCTTAGAAAAGCAAAAAGAGGGCAAAAAACGAATGAAACAAGTGGGAAGTGTTGATATTCCACAAGAAGCGTTTTTGGCCATTTTGAAAGTGGAGGACTAATGACGAACGACAAACGTGGCACCTGGCTAAACAGTATGGGATCACTGGCTCTTGCAGTCGGTGTGGCGTTAGCGATCCGATGGTGCCTGATCGAAGCGTATGTCATTCCTTCGGGCAGTATGCTTCCATCACTTTTGATACAAGATCACATTTTCGTAAACAAACTTGTCTATGGAATACGCGTCCCCTTTTCAAAAGAGTGGCTTATCAAATTTGGATCACCAGCTAAAGGCGAAGTAATAGTTTTTAAATATCCCGAAGATGAATCGACTTTTTTCATTAAACGAGTCATTGGGACTCCTGGTGACAAACTCAGTTGGGATGGGCGAAAGCTGACGGTGAATGGTACAGACGTGCCCACTGGAGATAATACTCAAAAAGACTATTTTATGTCTATATTGAGCGATCGGGACATGTCTGGTTCAAAAATATCATATGACGTATTAGATGAAAATCTCAATGGCCATCCTCACCCAACTCTCATAAAAAAAGATGCTGTTCATGCTTTGGTGCAAAACCAGATTATTCCCGAGAATCAACTTTTTGTCATGGGGGATAACCGGGACAACTCCAATGACAGCCGTTACTGGGGATTCGTTCCGATGGAAAATATTTTAGGAAGGGCTATGTTTGTTTGGCTCAGCTGTGATGAAACTTTACCGGGAATAAGCTTCATCTGTAACCCTTTGACTATTAGGGTGAAGCGTTTCTTCCACTATGTCAGATAAGCCCAAACGTCGTAAAGATGATCGAAACCTCACTCGAGAGTATATCGAGAGTCTCGTCGTTGCTGTAGTCATTGCCCTTGTCTTGAGAACTTTCGTAATTGCGGCATATAAAATACCGACTGGAAGCATGATCCCCACTTTAAAAATTGGGGATTGTATTTTTGCCTGGAAGCTACCTTACGGAATTAGAATTCCATTTACAGATTTGCGTTTAACGAAACCTCGAATGCCCGGCCGAGGGGACGTGGTTGTATTTAGAGCGCCAGAAGATCCGTCAATATCTTACGTAAAACGAGTTGTTGGACTACCAGGGGATAAGATCGAGATCCGCCAAAAACGGCTCATTATAAATGACCGTATTGTTCCTTATCAAACTATCTCAAGTGAGGTCATGGGAGATGTTCCCCTAAAAGAACTCTATATTCTTCAATTTGAAAAATTTGAGGATAAATCCCACTACGTGACCTTTAGACGTGGGGAAGATGAAGATTCCTATGGCCCTGCTGTTGTACCTGAGGATAAGTTTTTTGTACTAGGGGACAATCGAGATTCCTCTGATGATAGTCGATTTTGGGGTGCTAAGGCCATGGTTCCCGTGGAAAATCTTGAGGGTAGAGCGGTGGTCATTTGGTGCTCTTTTAACTGGGATAAGAAGCAGGGCACATTTGGAATTCCAGCCCTCAGATCTGAACGTATTTTCTCTCTGATTCGTTGACATTGATAAGCCATTTCATTAAGCTTTGCTTTTGATGAATCTCCAAGGTCGATCCCTCCTAGATATTTCGGATTTAAGTCGTGAGGAGATAATATTTCTAATCGACCAGGCCAAAATTCTAAAATCTAAACAAAAAGACGATTCCCCCATTTTCATGGGTAAATCTGTGGCGTTGCTCTTTTTTGAACCTTCCACCAGAACCCGAACGAGTTTCGAAATGGCCGCCATGCGGACTGGTGTAAGAGCATTAAATTTGGACTTTAACCAGAGCAGTGCCCAAAAAGGTGAAACCATCTTTGACACAGCAAAAAATATTGAAGCATTAAAACCAAATGCCATGGTCATTCGCCATTACGGAAGCGGAATACCCCTTTTGATTTCAAAGCAAATAAAAATTCCAGTGATCAACGCGGGTGACGGATTTCACGCGCACCCCACCCAAGCTCTTTTAGATGCATTTACAATGATTGAAGCTTTAGGGGATTTGAAAAATCGTCAGGTACTCATTGTTGGTGATATCGCTCATAGCCGCGTGGCCAGAAGTAATATTCAATGTTTACGATTGTTGGGTGCTAAGGTCACAGTCTGTGGGCCACCGACACTCATTCCGCCTCTGGCCACAGAATTAGGTGTAAAAGTGAGCCATAATCTTGACAGGAGTATCCCCGAGGCAGACGTCGTCATGGCATTACGAATGCAAACCGAAAGGCAGAACTCTTTTCAGGTACCGTCGCTAAAAGAGTATTCCACACGATTTGGAATTACTTCAGAGAGAGCAAAGGCAATTAAAGATACCGCCATTTTAATGCATCCTGGCCCCATAAACCGAGGAGTTGAAATGACCTCAAGCGTATTGAGAGATCCTCGAAGCCTCGTCATGGGCCAAGTCGAAAATGGAGTTATAATGAGAACTGTGCTTTTGAGAGAAATATTGGGATTAGGAAAATGACCACAAGTTTCATTAATGCCAGATTATTTGATCCGAGCCAAAGAATCGACGAAAAAGGGAGCATCGTCGCTGAAGGCGGTAAGATCTTAGATATTTTAAAAGACAAAAAGGCAGACGTGGGAAAAATCTTTGATCTTAAGGGCCAAACTCTCGTGCCAGGATTCATTGATCTTCATGTGCATTTTCGTGAACCAGGTCATGAGCATAAAGAAACCATTGCAACGGGTACACGCTCAGCGGCAGCCGGTGGATTCTCGACAGTTTGTTGCATGCCCAATACAAATCCTGTCAACGATTCAAGTTTTGTCACCCAATATATAATGGAGAAAGTACATAAATTCGGTGTTGTGCGGGTACATCCCGTGGGTGCCATCAGTCAAAATCTCGAGGGAAAAACCATGGCCGCCATTCACGGAATGATCGAAGGTGGCTGTATTGCGCTAAGTGATGATGGCAAATGTGTCATGAATGCCTATCTGATGCGAAAAACTATGGAATATCTGACAAGTTATAACATACCCATCATTGAGCACTGTGAAGATGAGCATCTTGTAGGACAAGGTGTGATGAACGAAGGTCTTGTGAGCTCTCAAATTGGGTTGCGGGGAATTCCCCATGCGGCTGAAGACGTTATCGTATCTCGAGATATAAGTTTGAGCGCCCACACGGGCTCACGTCTGCATCTGGCGCATCTTTCATCAAAAGGAGCCGTAGAATCTTTGGCCCACGCTAAGGCAAGAGGACTTCATGTGACCGGCGAAGTAACCCCACACCATCTTCTTTTAACCGATGAGTCTTTGAGATCATACAATACTTATTTCAAAATGGCCCCTCCCTTAAGAACCGAGAACGATAGAAAGGCCTTGGTCGACGCTCTTCGCTCCGGAGTCATTGATTGCATAGCCACTGATCATGCTCCCCATAGTGAAGAAGACAAAGACGTTGAATTTGAAAATGCAGCCAATGGAGTCGTCGGGCTTGAAACAGCTTTCGCTGTTTGCCACCGCCTCGTAGAAAATAAAGAATTGAGTTTAGAGCGATTAGTTGAAAGTCTTACATTTTCGCCAGCCAAGTCCTTTGGCTTTTCAGATCGGGGTCAGTTGAAAAAAGGATATTTAGCCGACTTTGCAATCATCGATTTGAATAAATCATGGAAAATCGAATCATCTCGATTTTTTTCAAAATCAAGAAACACTCCATTTGAAGGGTGGAATGTTAAAGGCAAAATCACATCAACAATTGTAGGTGGCAATGAAATTTTTAATTCAGAAAAAGGAATTTGCGTAGATTGACACCACCAAAGGGATTTCTCGTATTAGAAGATAAAAGTATATATGAGGGAAAATGGCACGGAAATCCCCAATGGACCGGAGTAGGAGAGGTTGTTTTCAATACTTCTATGATGGGCTACCAGGAGATCTTGACCGATCCCAGTTATTTCCAACAAATCATAGTGATGACAACACCTGAAATGGGCAACTATGGAGTGCATACGGATGAGCGGGAGTCTCAAAAAATATGGGCC
>JAHFAE010000044.1:0-6261 GCA_023250675.1 Oligoflexia bacterium
CGTTTTATTCCCCATCTTCCTACTCCTTGGAAAGAGAAAAATTAAAACGCTAACAACCAAATCTACTTGCCGCTATTAAAGAATTAATGCTCAAATCTAAAATTAAATGCGATTGCCCTGTGTACCCACGCTTCCTATAGAACAAGTAAATATATATGTTTACTTGTTTCATAGGATAGACGGACTAGTGGGAGGCCGCGGGCCGTGCAACCTTTTAGTGACCACCGTAAGCTACAGTGGCTAAGCTGGCATGACTTGGGATGAAGTAAAGGACATTGTTGAGAGGGCTCTTCCCAATTAGTAAAATTGTACTCTATCTCCACCCTTGGATCATATGTATCCACAGTTTCGATTTGAAATGAATTTACTTTGCTGAAGGAGCGGTGGTCGACTGGGGCGCTTCAACATTATTTTTGGCATTATCCGCCAGTTCTTGATTGCAAACATCTGGCTCTTCCCAACCCTTGGGCAATTTTCCTAAAGTTACATCCGATACTATCCAACCGTCTGCCACTTTTGTGAGATGGAAATCTAATTTATTAAACTGACTATCTTTGGTACCCGCTCCAAACTGAACTGTAGCCTTTTGAACAGTTTTTACAGTGGCCTCAGTGCCATTTTCAGAAATACTGATATTTTCTAAGTAGTGCGTTTGGGAGAGAAATTTCATTTTATCCAAAGTAGCTTGAAGTCTTACTTGTTCCTTAAATGATGGATATATTGAAGTCAGTTTGCTTGCATCCCGTGACGAATAGGCGAATTCATACTTCTTTAAAGCTTCGCTGATACTTTGCCCCGTTACCTTATCGACATTGAGGTCCTCGAAAGTAGGGGCGCATTTTTTAATTTTGTCTTTTTTACCTTTGGCAAAGCCGAAATCGTGGGTCAGCGGAATGACTACAGCAATTAGAACGAGAAGAGCAAGACGAAAGGCGCGGTTTTGCATGGCAGACCTCCTGTTTCAATACAAGTTTAAACTTTGCTTTAAACCTATGAAACAAAATTCTCATCGAAATTTAAAGATAATTGAACTCTAGAATTACCTGTTATCTGAGAACCAGCGCTTGCGACCGTGGGAACTACGACGATGTTTTTTCTTTTTCTTTTTATGGTGGCGATGGGAACTTGAAGGCCATCGAAAAAAACTTTTATGGCTTCGGTGATGTCGGTGATGACGCTTCTTCGCGAAACCCTCCGACGGTAGAACAAATGACATCATAATAAAAACAATAATTAGTAATCTCATACTCTTTCTAACGGGTGATTGAAGGAAAAATTTAAGTAGAATTTCTTTAAAAATGAAAATTGAAATATGACACAGACCGTTGATTAAATTGTAACTCTAAATCTTCTTTAATCTGTTTATTTTTCATACATAATCTTCGAGGATTAATTGCCTTTGGGCTAGCTGGGGATTTGAAATCCAAAGTAATTTTATTGAGCTCCACCCACGCCATAATAGGTCGCGGCGGGATGGTGAAACACAATGGCCGAAACACTGGCCTCAGGGTCCATCATAAATCCGTCGGTCAAATCGACGCCAATGTCTTGGGGTTTTATTAATTTAAACAAATGCGTTTGATCATCCAACGTCGGGCAAGCGGGATACCCAAAGGAATAACGCTTGCCGGGGTACTTGGCCTGAAACCGTTCCATCATTGTCATCGCAGGCGAATCCTCAAATCCCCACATATTTCGAATTTGAGAATGCAGATATTCAGCAAAAGCTTCAGCGGTTTCAAGAGCTAAGGCCTGAACGGCATGACTTCTTAAATACTCACCTTTATTTTTCAACTCCTCTGCCCATTGGCGAATCCCCTCACCTGCTGTCACAACAAACATGCAAATATTATCGGGCCTTGGGGAACCAAGAGGATTGGTATAATCAGAAAGACAAAGTCCATTGACCTTGGCTTGTCTTGGAAAATCAAATGACACCAAGGGAATTGGTTTTAGTTTTGGTTCAGCAGGAGCCGTCCTCAGCTTTGATGCTTCTTCAAATGAATAAATATGCAGATGGTTCCCATCGCTGGCCGCTTCAAAAAACTGAAACGTCGCTTTGGGTTTCAAACGACCTAGACGGCATTCTTTTTTGAGACCGTCGACCACTTCAACTAATTCTAGAACTTTTCGCCCTTCAGAATCTTGACGGAGAATTGAAAACTCTTCGTTTTCTAAATTCTTAACAAGACCCCCTTTGACTCCCAAGTGTCGGCCGTAGAGCATTCGAGGATTTACATACTTCCAAATCACATCCAAAGGAATATCTCGAATTACATGCCTCTTATAATCGGGAGGTCTTGGCGGTTCAGGAACTGTATTGACGGCAGCCGATCGAACCCGTGAGGCCACAAGACGAGGGCCTTTTTGTTCATCGATAGTTAATGACTTTCTTTTCACTGAAAGTTCTTCTTTTAATCGATCGTATTTTTCTGGCTCAACAATGGCTTTGGCCAAATCAAGGCCAGCCATGGCGTCAGAAGCATAATGAACTGTGCCTTTATAAGCTGCTGCGATTTTTGTATTGGTAAATTTCTCAGTCAACGCTGCGCCACCCACCAGTACTGGGATTTCAATTTGAGCTTGGGCCATATCTGTTGCCGTAATAACCATTTGTTGGGCCGACTTAACAAGTAATCCTGAAAGCCCAACCATATTTGGCTTATGCTCGCGAACTGCTGAGATTAAAACTTCGGGCTGAATTTTTATTCCCAGGTTTACGACGTGAAATCCATTATTGCTTAAAATGATATCGACAAGATTTTTACCAATATCGTGGACATCGCCTTTGACGGTGGCTAGTAATATTTTTCCGCGTACGGCCGTATCAAGTTTATCCATAAATGGCTCTAAATACCCTACAGCTGCTTTCATGGCCTCGGCACTTTGTAAAACTTCTGCCACTATGAGTTCGTTGTTGTTAAAGAGACGGCCGACTTCGTCCATCCCTTTCATAAGAGGACCATTAATTATTTCAAGGGGTTTGGAATGTTTGAGGGCATGATCTAGATCTATCGTAAGCCCCTCTTTTGTCCCCTCCACAATATACTTTGCTAATCTTTCTTCAGGAGTGAGGGACTGGGTGTCTTCATCAAGGAGCTTGGTGGATTTCACATCTCGAAAATGGGCAGTGAATTTTGCTATGGCTTGGTCAGTGCAATTAAAAAGCAATTCGTTACATAATTTCTTTTCTTCTTCACCAATACTGGCGTAGCGCTCTAGTTTTTCTGAATTAACGATGGCCATATCAAGACCCGCTTGGGTACAGTGGTATAAGAAGACTGAATTAAGAACTTCACGCCCGGCAGGTGGCAATCCAAACGAAACGTTTGAAACACCAAGAATGGTTTTCGTGCCTGGGAATCGCGCCTTTATTAATTTAATGGCTTCAATGGTTTCGATAGCAGAACCGACGTATTGAGAATCCCCTGTGGCGCAAGGAAAAACCAGGGTGTCCCAATAAATGTCCTGAGGTCTTATGCCATATTTGTCGACTAATAATTTGTAAGACCGCTCAGCAATCTCTAGTTTTCGTTGGCGGGTGACACCCATCCCTTGTTGAGGATCATCGTCAATCGTTCCAACAACAAGGGCTGCGCCAAATTTTTTTACAAGGGGCAAAACTTTCTCGTAGCGCTCTTCCCCGTCTTCAAGATTAATAGAATTAATGATGGATTTGCCCTGGCAAAACGTAAGGGCTCGGGCAATGACTTCGTCGTCCGTTGAGTCAAGCATGAGGGGGACCCGAACCATTTTTGTGACAAAGCCTAAAAACTTTTCCATATCTTTAATTTCATCGCGGTCAGGATCGGCAAAACAAATATCTATTACTTGAGCGCCTTGTCGTACTTGGGCACGGGCAATTTCCGCAGATTCTTCGAATTTTCCCTCTTGAATGAGTCTTTTAAACTTTCGGCTGCCAATCATATTAGTTCGTTCACCAACAATGATGGGTCTTTGATCATCAGAAACCTCAAGGTAATCAATACCTGAAAGAGCAGAAACACTGCTTGGCTTTGGAGTCCTGGGTTTTAAACTATCGGCTACTTTTCTTAAAATAGAAATGTGACTTGGAGTGGTACCGCAGCACCCACCAATGACATTGAGCCAAGTAGCCTCGCCAAATCTTTTGATCACGCGACCGATCATTTCGGGGGTTTCTATGTATTTTCCGTTTTCATCGGGCAAACCGGCATTGGGCACGCACGCCACAGGTGCGGATGTTAGCTGGGATAGGGATCTAATATGATCGGTCATAAATTCGGGCCCAGTAGCGCAATTCAATCCCAGGTATAAAAGATCTAGATGCTCTAGCGAGGTGAGCAAGGCTTCAACAGATTGGCCAGCAAGCATGGTTCCCATGGGTTCGATTGTCACTGAAACGGCTGTTGGAATTTTCTCAGGTTGACCAACTTCTGACATGAGTTTATCAATAGCGAGAAGGCCCGCCTTGACATTTCTGGTATCTTGACATGTCTCTAGCAAAAAATAATCGATTCCACCCTCATAAAGGGCTTTGGCCTGCATATAGAAATTTTCAGATAGTTCTTCAAACGAAATTCCACCAATAACAGAAATAGCCTTGGTGGTGGGGCCAATGCTTCCGGCAACAAATCTTAAGCTCTCGGGCTTTGAAAATTTATCGCATGCAGCCCTTGCCAATTTTGCTGCGCGAAAATTAATTTCGTAGGCCTTCGCAGTTAATCCGTATTCTCCTAAAACAAGAGGCGTCGCGCCAAAAGTATTTGTTTCAACTACATCGGCGCCTGCCTTTAGATAATCCTCGTGAATCTTAGAAATCACATCGGGATTTGAAGTAACAAGATTCTCATTGCACCCCTCGTAATCCACACCACCAAAATCAGCAGCGCTCAAATTTAGAGCCTGAATGGCCGTGCCCATTGCACCATCAAGGACTAAAATCTTGTCGCGCATTGCGGCGCGAAGTGCTTTAACTCTTTGAATTCGATTCATATTCCCCTATACTGATAGCTAATTCGACTGAGGTTTGCACCATCGAAAATCAAAAAAGAACACGTATTCTCATTGTAGATGATGATACGGAGAACGTAAAACTCATTACCGAAGTCCTCCAAAGGGACGGCTACATGGTTTCTTCTGCCGCCAATGGGGAAGAGGGTCTTCATAAGCTTAAAGCCTGGGCACCTCATCTTATTTTACTCGATATAAATATGCCTGGGATGGACGGAATTAAGACCATGGAGCGCATCAGGCGCTTGCCAGATCACGACTACGTGGCTGTGATATTTATTTCTGGCAATACTTCAACCGACGACATTGTCAAAGGCCTAGACGCAGGAGCCGACGATTACCTTGTAAAACCCTTTCGGATTGCCGAATTGCTTGCCCGCGTGAGAGCTAAACTTAGAACCAAAGAACTTAATGACCAGCTCAAGCGCACCAGCAAACGCTTAGAGGGCCTTGTCGATCTAGACGACTTAACGGGTTTACTTAATATGCGTTCGCTTTACAAACGTCTAGACCAAGAGTTGGTTCGGGCCAAAAGATATCATAAATGGATTTCGTGCATCATGATTGATATGGATCATTTTAAAAACGTGAATGATACCAACGATCATATTTTTGGAAGTTGGGTTATTACAGAAGTCGCCAAAATCATAAAAGAAACCTGCCGCACTATAGATATTGCCGCTCGGTACGGCGGCGATGAATTTATTGTGATTTTGCCAGAAACTGAAATCGTAGGGGCTGAGCGATTGGCTGAAAGAATGCGAGTAGCTGTGGAAGCCCATCTTTTTATCAATGATAAGCAAAAAACAAGACTCACCTGTAGTTTTGGAGTTTCTTCAGTGAATTGCGCAACGGCGACTGTTGATGATCCAAAAGAATTCATTCGTATCGCCGATCAAATGCTCTATGACTCTAAAAACATGGGGCGAAACACCATCAGGGCAAAAGAACTTACATAAAATGAGCAATCGTTACGGACGTGTTCACGAACTCTATACAAAATTTGCTGGCAGCTACGATAAGCTTTACGGTCCACTCCTTGCCCACGGCCTGAGAATGGCTATTAAGGCAATGAAAATCCAACCCTCAATGAGTGTTATAGAAATCGCTATCGGCACAGGCTTGTCTCTCCCCCTTTACCCTCGCGAGGCTCACGTCGTAGGAGTTGATATTTCAAAAGAAATGCTTGAAGAAGCTCAAGAAAAAATAGAGCGAATGCGTTTAAAAAACATAAAGCTTGTGAATATGAGTGCCGAAAAATTGAATTTT